>JACQTM010000340.1 GCA_016210825.1 Hyphomicrobiales bacterium | reverse complement strand
GTTCATGACAGAGACCGCGCGCTTGGCCGATATCGTGCTGCCGGCGACGATGTTCATGGAACACGATGACGTTTATCAGGGCGGCGGCCATCAATACATCCTGCTCGGGCCGAAGCTCGTGGAAGCGCCTGGCGAATGCCGATCCAATCACGACGTAATTTGCGCGCTCGCCAAGCGACTCGGCGCCAGCCATCCGGGCTTCGCCATGAGCGCACGCCAGTTGATCGACGTCACGTTGCAGAAATCCGGTTGGGGTACGCTCGCCGACCTCGAGCGGAACCGCTGGATCGATTGCCAGCCCGATTTCGAGACCGCGCATTACCTCAACGGTTTTTCCTGGCCGGACAAAAAATTTCGCTTCAAGCCCGACTGGCCGAACGTGCCGTTCCGCAGCCCATGGCATGCCGGGCCGGTTGCGTCGATGCCGCGGCTTCCCGACCACTGGGAGGTCATCGAGGAAGCGAATGCCGAGCATCCGTTCAGGCTCGCCACCTCGCCGGCGCGTGGTTTTCTCAACTCAACCTTCAACGAAACGCCGACTTCGCGCGCCAGGGAGGGACGTCCCGAGGTGATGATCCATCCTGATGATGCGGCTGGACTGAACATCGCCAACGGTGCCAAGGTCGTGCTCGGCAACGGGCGCGGCGAGGTTCGCCTGCATGCGCGCCTGTTCGCCGGCGTCCGCCGCGGCGTCGTGATTGCGGAATCGATCTGGCCAAATGAGTGTTACGGGGATGGCCGCGGCATCAACACGCTGACCGGCGCCGACGCCATCGCGCCTTACGGCGGCGCTGCGTTCCACGACAATCGCGTGTGGATCAGGCCGCTTACGGCCTGATCCACGTTTTGCGCAGCCGTTACGCGCTCAGACTTCCTTGCCGATGGCGCGATCGACCGAGTAGGGGCCGCCGCCGCGGATCAGGATCGCGAGCAACACTACGCCCCAAAGCACTGCAAACTCGGCACCATTCACACCGACCAACCATCCGTTGGGCAGGTGCACCTTAAAAATGATGACGAGAAATTCGATCGCTAGCAGCGCCGCAAACTGGCGGGTGAGAAATCCAATCGCGATGCAAATGCCGCCCACCGTTTCGAGAAAAATAATGAGGTAGGCAAGCGGTAGCGCCGGCTCGATCCCACGGCGGGCGAGAACGTTGGCGGCAATAGCTGACGCACCGGCAACGACCTTGGGCCAGCCATGCGGAATGAGCATCAAGCCCGCGGTGATGCGGAGCAACGGGTACCAGAGATCCCATGTGGCGTTGTAAATGCCGCCCAATGGCGGATAGTAAAGCTTCGGCTCACCAGCCGGTCTGCTTTGCGAACTGCGCTTTGCCATGACTTTAATCCCCCCTTGTGCTCATCAGCGCTATGAATCGTCACCCTTGCGCTTGATGATCTAAAAACCTGCGCAATCCCCCGCTTCGAATCAAGTGGGTAAGGCACAAGGTTGCAACCTTGTCGACGTCTGCCAATCACGGTTTGGTTGCAATAAATTGGCGACATATTTGGCAATTGCCGCGCATTTCGGCGCGCGCGGGCGCAAGCTTGTTGGACGGTAAATCGTTTGCAACTTTTCATCATCGCGATTATCGCGAATTCAACGCATTGGATGTCGTAGGCGTGTGGCAATGGCCGCGCGATGCCGCAATACATTGTGGAAACTGGCGTGCGAAGGACGGATGTTTGTCGCGAGGGAGGCTCGGCCTTGCTAACGCCGCAATTTTCATGTTCCTATTCCGTGCAATCTGATTTTGGCTGTGCGGCTGCTACGCCTTGAGGCGCTCGTATCGGACATCCCCAAAAGCCGGGTTGTGGCGCGAAGTGCAGCGCGCATTCAAAGCGTGCACTTGAGGCGTCAACTCTGACGTTCATACCAGGAGACCGACGATGCAGAAGGGCACCGTCAAGTGGTTCAATCCAACGAAGGGTTACGGGTTCATCAAACCGACGACCGGCGACAAGGATGTGTTCGTTCACATCTCGGCTGTCGAGCGCGCGGGCCTGAGCACCCTGAACGAAGGCCAAACGGTCGAATATGAGCTCGTGACTAATCGGGGCAAGACATCCGCCGAGAATCTCAAGGTCGCGTGACACAACTAACGGCCGAATTTCCACCTTCGGCTCTCGGGTTTATCCCGTAACCCCCGGCTCAATGCCGGGGGTTTTGCTTTTTTCAGCATCGCGCAGCTGCACGCGTCCCTCGGCGACGAGGCGCAGCGCCAGCGGATAAAGGCGGTGCTCGGCCTCGAGCACGCGCGCTGCCAACATGGCGGGCGTGTCATCCGCGGCGACCGGCACCTCGGCCTGGGCAATGATTGGGCCGGAATCCATTTCCGGCGCGACGAAATGCACCGTGGCGCCGTGAATTTTCGCGCCCGCGGCAAGCGCGCGCGTGTGGGTGTCGAGACCCTTGAAAGCCGGCAGCAGGGAAGGGTGGATGTTAATCATTCGGCCATGCCAAGCGTTGACGAATGAATCCGTCAGCAGCCGCATGAAGCCGGCAAGGCAGACGAGTTCGATGCGATGCCGGTCAAACTCCGTCTGCAATGCGCGATCGAAGGCATGGCGATCCTTGCCGAATGGCACGTGATCCACAACTGCGGTGGCGATGCCGTTCGCCTTTGCGATTTCCAGCCCTGCGGCGTTCGTCCGGTTGGAAACAACGAGCGCGATCTCGGCGGGATAGTCTTTATCTTTCGCCGCTTCGATCAGCGCCGCCATGTTGGAGCCACGGCCGGAAATAAGGATGGCAACGCGTTTCTTTTGCATTTCATTACCAGGCGAGATCGAGTTGCCCCGAAAAAATGACACGCGGCGCGTTGCCTTCGATGGGTACCACCGCGCCAAGGCGGAGCACATTCTCGCCTTCGCTCGCGAGTAAATCCGCGACCGCTTCGTCTTGTCCAGCGGCGACCACCGCGATCATGCCAATTCCGCAGTTAAAGGTGCGGAGCATCTCGGGCTGATCGATGCCACCCGTACCTGCGAGCCAGCGAAACACGGCGGGCACCGGCACGCGCGTGAGATCGAGTTCCACGCCGAAACCTTTCGGCAGCACGCGCGGGATATTGTCAGTGAAGCCGCCGCCGGTGATGTGAGCCAGCGCCTTCAGCGCCTTGAATTTGCGCACGGCGGCGAGGCACGATTTAACGTAGATGCGGGTCGGCGTCAGCAGGGCCTCGCCGAGCATGCGCGTGCTGTCGAACGGCGCGCGTGCGCTCCATCCGAGGCCGCTCGTCTCGACTGTTTTTCGGACCAGCGAATAACCGTTTGTATGGACGCCGGACGACTGCAATCCGATGAGTACGTCGCCGGCCTCGATGCCGGTTCGCGGCAATACCGCCCCGCGTTCCACGGCGCCGACGGCGAAGCCGGCAAGATCATAATCGCCGCCGTGATAGACGCCCGGCATCTCCGCCGTTTCCCCGCCGATCAACGCGCAGCGTGCCTCGCGGCAGCCCTCGGCGATACCGGCCACCACCGCGGCGCCGATCTCGGGATCGAGCTTGCCGCAAGCGATGTAGTCGAGAAAGAACAGCGGCTCCGCGCCCTGCACCACGAGATCATTCACCGACATGGCGACGAGATCGATGCCGATTGTGTCATGGCGGCCGGTCTCGATCGCGACCTTCACCTTGGTACCCACGCCGTCGGTCGCTGCAACCAGGACAGGGTCCTTGAAGCCGCAGGCAGCAAGATCGAACAGCCCGCCGAAACCGCCGATCTCGGCGTCGGCGCCCCGCCGTGCGGTAGCGCGCACCAGCGGTTTGATCAATTCCACCATGCGATTACCGGCGTCGATGTCCACGCCGGACTGCGCGTAGGTGAGGCCACGCTTGCTGCCCGTCATATATTGCGCCCTTAACCACACCTGCCAGCGGCGTGGTTACGGTGGAATCGCATTGCGCGCAATGCCTCGTTGGCCCTTATACTGGCGACTTCGCGTGCGCCGGCTCCCGCCGGCGCGCCGTCCGTGCCGGGGCGTCGTTTGAGTATCCCTAATCTCATCACGCTTGCTCGCATCCTTCTTGTACCGGTCGTGGTCTGGGCGATCACGTCGGGGGAGATGCTGATTGCGTTTATCCTTTTTCTCGCGGCGGGGGTGAGTGACGCGGTGGACGGCTTCCTCGCCAAGCGTTTCCACATGCAGAGCGAGCTTGGCGCCTATCTGGACCCTCTGGCTGACAAGGTACTGATCGTTTCGATCTACGTCTCGCTTGGCATCACCGGCGCCATTCCGCGCTGGCTCGTCATTCTCGTCGTCTCGCGCGACATCATGATCGTTGGCGCCGTGATGCTGTCCTGGCTCATGGGCAAGCCGATGCAGGTCAAGCCGCTGCCGGTTTCGAAGGCCAATACCGTGGCGCAGATCGTTTTTGCTTGCCTCGTGCTCGCGGCGCTCGGCTTTAAGTTCGACGCCAGACTAGCGATGGATGTACTGATGGCGCTGGTCGCGGCCTTGACCTTGCTCTCGATCGGCTTCTATGTCGGCGAATGGGTACGTCACATCAATTCCACGGGTTCAGGACGGTGACACAATGGCTGTGAATCCGAAATTCAGTCCGGTTAAGGGTGATCCCACCGGCGCTGCGACATTACGGCGGCAGGTGATCTTCTGGATCGCAGCACTCGCGGCTTTCATTGCGTTCCTCTGGGTGTTTTCCGAAATCCTGCTGCCCTTCGTCGCCGGCATGGCGCTCGCCTATCTGTTCGATCCGCTGGTGCGGCGGTTGCAAGGCCGCGGTGTGCCGCGCGCGGTCGCGGCACTTAGCGTTATTGCGATCGTGATCATCGCCTTCATTCTCGCCGTGACGCTGATCGCGCCCATCCTTGGCGACCAGATCGCCGCCTTCATCGAGCGTATGCCAGGCTACGTGCAACAGCTTCAAGCCTTGCTTGCCGATTCAAACCGGCCATGGCTGACCAAGCTCGTCGACGAAAAACTGCCCGACGCCAGTAAGTCGGTGGGAACACTGGTGACGCAAGGCGCCGGCTACCTCGCAAGCTTCCTCAAGTCTCTGTGGTCCGGCGGCAAGGCGCTGGTGTCGTTGATCTCGCTGCTCGTCATCACGCCGGTGGTCACCTTCTACCTGCTGGTCGATTGGGACCGCATGGTCGGCGCCGTGGACAGCTGGACACCGCTGCAGCATCGCGTCACGGTGCGCCGCCTCGCGCGCGAGATCGACGACGCGGTTTCAGGCTTCGTGCGCGGCCAGGCGCTGGTCTGCGTCATCCTCGGTGTCTTTTATGCCTTGGGGTTGATCATTGTCGGTGTGAACTTCGGCTTGTTGATTGGACTTGGCGCCGGCATCCTCAGTTTCATTCCCTATATCGGCACGATCGTCGGTCTCATCGTCGCAACCGGGATCGCGCTCGCGCAATTCTGGCCGAGCTTTTGGCCGGTCCTGGCTGTTGTCGGCATATTCGCGTTTGGCCAAGCGGTCGAGGGCAACGTGCTGCAGCCTTATCTGGTCGGCAAGACCATCGGGCTGCATCCGGTGTGGCTGATGTTCTCGCTGCTCGCCTTCGGCTATCTGTTCGGCTTCGTCGGTCTGCTCGTCGCTATTCCAGTCGCCGCAGCAATCGGCGTGCTCACGCGCTTCGGGCTGCGGCAATATCTTGCGAGTTCCTATTACACCGGCAGCGGCATCGACTGACCATGGGCAGCATCGCGAGCCCGCGTCAGCTTGCGCTTGCGCTCGGTCACAGCGAAAGCTTTGCCCGCGACGACTTTCTCGAAGGGCCGGCAAACGCAGGCGCGCTCGCGCTTGTCGATCGCTGGCCGGATTGGCCGTCGCGCACAGTTGTGCTCGTTGGCGCGCGCGGCTCCGGCAAGAGCCATCTTGCCGCGATCTGGGCCACACAGGCGGGCGCACGGTTTATCTCCGCGCGCGCACTCGAAGCGACAAGCTTGCCGGCGGCGTTCGCGACCGGCGCGCTCGTGGTCGAGGATCTGGCCGAGAACCGGTTCGACGAGCACGCGCTGTTTCATCTGCTCAATCTTGCGCGCGAGGAGGGCGCTTATCTCCTCTTCACTGCGCGTAGCGCACCTGCGGGCTGGACGGTCGCAACGGCGGATCTCGCCTCGCGGCTGCGTGCCTTGCCGGTGGTAACGCTGCAACCGCCAGACGACGCGCTGCTGCGCGCCGTTCTCGTTAAATTGTTCGCCGACCGGCAGCTGACGGTCGAGGAAAGCCTGATTTCCTATCTGGCAAGCCGGATCGAGCGGACTTTTCCAGCGGCGCGCGAGGCGGTGGCGGAACTCGACCGGGCGGCATTGCGCGAGAAGCGCCCCGTTAACCGGGCATTGGCTGTGGATATGTTACGCGACCGTGTCCCTTGACGCAGGGATGGAATGCCCTGTGATCATGTCATTGAACCGTCACGATGGACGGCCACCATTTGACCTTTACAATCACCGGACGCCATGGCGGATCGCAGCGAAGCCTTTGTCCTGCCAGCTGAAACGGCCCCAAGCGCGGTGCCAAGCGCGGCGCCGGCCGCGCCGGCTTTGGACCTCTCCAGCCTGTCCGATCGCTTTATCAACCGCGAATTGTCGTGGCTGCATTTCAACCGCCGCGTACTTGATGAATCCGTAAACGAGAGCCATCCGCTCCTCGAACGCCTGCGGTTTTTATCGATTTCCGCCAACAACCTCGACGAATTCTTCATGGTCCGCGTCGCCGCGCTCAAGGGCCAGGTCCGCGCCGGCATCGCCGACAAGAGCCCGGACGGCCTCACGCCGCTGGAACAGCTTGCGCGCATTGCCGAAGTTGTCTCGGTGCTGGCGAGCGATCAGCAAACGCGCTGGCGCGAACTGCGTACGTCGCTAGCCGCGCACGGCATCGCGCTGATCGAGGCTCCCGATATCGGTAAGCAGGATCGCCTCTGGCTTGAGGATCATTTCCTCCGCCACATCTTTCCGGTGCTCACCCCGCTCGCGATCGATCCGGCGCATCCATTTCCGTTCATCCCCAATCTCGGATTTTCGATCGCCTTTCAGCTCACACGGATGAGCGACGGCAAGGGGATGAACGCGCTGATCCGCGTGCCGCAGAAGGTCGAGCGCTTCGTCATCCTGCCGAGCAAAGCGGGTGAAGGCGGCGTCACACGGGTGATGACGCTCGAACTGGTTGCCAGTCTGTTCATTGGCCGCTTGTTTCCCGGCTACACGGTCAAAGGTCAGGGCGCATTCCGAGTCATCCGCGATTCGGAAATTGAAATCGAGGAAGAAGCTGAGGACCTGGTGCGGCAATTCGAGAGCGTACTCAAGCGCCGCCGGCGCGGCTCCGTGATTCGGCTTGAGATCGAGGAGGCGACGCCCTCGGAGCTGCGGCTGTTCGTGCAGCGCGCACTCGGCGTTGCCGACGATGAGGTCTTTCTCGTCAACGGCATGCTCGCGCTTGTCGAGTTGAAAGAATTGGTGGCGCTCGACCGGCCGGATCTGTTGTTTGTGCCGTATAACCCGCGCTTCCCCGAGCGCATCCGCGATCACGGCGGCGATTGTTTCGCCGCGATTAGGCAGAAGGACCTGATCGTCCATCATCCTTACGAATCGTTTGACGTCGTCGTGCAGTTTGTCCAACAGGCGGCGCGCGACCCCGACGTGATCGCCATCAAGCAGACGCTGTACCGCACTTCGTCGGAATCCCCGATCGTACGGGCGCTGGCGGAAGCCGCCGAGGCCGGAAAATCAGTCACCGCGCTTGTCGAGTTGAAAGCGCGCTTCGACGAGGAGGCCAATATTCGCTGGGCGCGCGATCTTGAGCGCGCGGGCGCGCAGGTGGTGTACGGCTTTATCGAACTCAAGACCCACGCGAAATTGTCGCTTGTGGTGCGTCGCGAGGGTGGGGCGCTGGCGTCCTACGTGCACGTGGCGACCGGAAATTATCATCCGATCACGGCGCGCATCTATACGGACTTGTCGTTCTTCACCGCCGATCCGGTGATCGCGCGCGATGTGGCGCGCATCTTCAATTTCGTCACTGGCTATGCCGAGCCTGCGGAGATCGAAGCCATGGCGGTGTCGCCGACGACACTGCGGCGGCGCATCCGCGAGCATATTCGCAAGGAAATCGACTACGCGAAGTCCGGCCGGCCGGCGGCGATCTGGATGAAGATGAATGCGCTGGTCGATTCTGAGGTAATCGACCTGCTCTATGAAGCCTCCGGCGCCGGCGTTGCGGTCGATCTTGTCGTTCGCGGCATCTGCTGCCTGCGGCCAGGCGTACGCGGTTTGTCGGACAATATCCGCGTTAAATCCATCGTCGGCCGCTTCCTCGAACACAGCCGAATCTATTGCTTCGGTGCCGGATATGGGCTGCCGCACCCTAAGGCTGCGGTCTATATCTCCTCCGCCGACATGATGCCGCGAAATCTCGACCGTCGCGTCGAAGTCATTTGCCCGATCCTCAACCCGACAGTCCACGAGCAGGTTCTCGACCAAATCATGGTTGTCAACTTCGCCGACAACGAGCAGAGCTGGAAGGTCTTGCCCGATGGCACGGCGATGCGCATAAAGCCCGGCAAAGGTGACGAATCGTTCAATGCCCAAAAATACTTCATGACCAATCCGAGCCTGTCAGGCCGTGGAAAATCCCTCAAAGACGACTCTTCGCCACGCCGTCTCCCGCGCCGCCAAGACCGCGGTTAAGCGTGCGCGCGCAAGCGCCCATCGGCCGACGTCAAAGCCAAAACTGAAAAATACCCCCGCTTTGAAATCCGCCCGCAAGTCCGCGCCCGCAGGGATCGCGCAGGGGCGGCTCGATCACGGCCCGCCGATCGCAGTCGTCGATATCGGATCGAACTCCGTGCGCCTCGTCGTCTATGAGGGACTGACGCGTAGTCCGACGCCGATCTTCAACGAAAAGGTGCTGGCGGGACTGGGGCGCGAGGTGCAATCCAAGCGGCTCCTTGCTGACGACGCCATCGCCAAGGCAGTCGACGCGCTGGCGCGATTTCGTGCGCTTTGCGATCTGATGCGCGTCAAGCGCGTGCTCGGGCTTGCCACCGCAGCTTGCCGCGATGCGAAGAACGGTGCGGCTTTCATTACTCGGGCCGAGCGCATTTGCCGCACCAGAATCGAGGTGCTGTCCGGAAAACGCGAGGCGCAGCTTTCCGCGCTTGGCGTTATATCCGGCATGTACCGTCCGGACGGCATTGTCGGCGATCTCGGCGGCGGCTCGATTGAGCTGTCCGATATTTACGACACACGGATCAAACCCGGTGTCACCTTACCACTCGGCGGTCTCGCGCTGGCGGATCTGTCGTCGAAGTCGTTGAAGAAGGCCGAGAAGATCGTCGAAGACGCGCTCGAAAATGTGCCGATGCTCAAGGGCTGCCGCGGGCGAAGCTTCTACGCGGTCGGCGGCACGTGGCGCGCGCTCGCCCGCTTGCACATGTGGCAGACCGGCTACCCGCTGCACGTGATGCACGGCTACGTCATCCGCGCCAAGGACGCGCTCGAATTTTCACGGCTCGTCCACCGCGTCGATCCGGAGACGCTGTCACGCATTGAAGTCGTCAACGATGCGCGGCGTCCATTGCTGGGATATGCCGCGCTTGTCCTTGAGCACATCGTGCGTATTGCGGAACCGAAGGACATCGTCCTCTCGGTGCTTGGCGTGCGCGAAGGTTTGCTCTATTCGCTACTCGACGCCAAGACACGCAAACAGGACCCGTTGATCGCGGCGGCGCAGGACCTCAACGTCTTGCGCTCGCGTTCGCCGCAGCACGGCGAGGAATTGATCGATTGGACCGATCGCTTCATGACCTCGTCGGGGATCGAAGAAGAAGCGAACGAGAAGCGTCTACGGCATGCGGCGTGCCTTCTGGCCGATATCGGCTGGCGCGCGCATCCGGACTATCGCGGCGAGCAATCGCTGAACATCATCGCGCATGCCGGCTTTGTCGCGCTCGGACATCACGGCCGCGCTTTCCTCGCACTCTCCGTCTTTTTTCGCCACATGGGTCTTGTCGCCGACGACGAACTCTCGCCACGCCTGCGCGAACTCGCTTCGACACGCATCCTCGACCGCGCGCGCGTGCTTGGCGCCGCGATGCGCGTCGCCTATCTCGTCTCCGCCGCGATGCCGCGCGTGCTGCCGAAAACGCCGATGCGGGTCGAGAAGAGCAAGCTGGTGTTGCGATTGCAGTCGCCTTACGCGGCGCTCGCCGGCGAGCGGCTGTTCAGCCGTCTCAAGCAGCTCGCGCGCCTGATCGGCCGCGAACCAGTGATTGTGACGGAGTGAATTGACCGTCATCCTTTGAGGCCCTCGCGGAGTTTACCATCGGGCCGCGCGGAGCTTGTCATCGGGCGGCGCTTTGCGCCGACCCGTTGGCGCGGACCCGTTGGC
>JACQTM010000338.1 GCA_016210825.1 Hyphomicrobiales bacterium | reverse complement strand
GGGCCTCCACGCGTAGCAATGCGTCTGCATTGCTCGCGCGGCCACCGCCTCCCACCCCACGCCGCGTGACGAGCGCTTAACGTCCCCGGTAGCCGGGGCGGGATGAGACAACCATGCTAGGGGAAGATGGCAGAAATATGGAATATATTCCTATAGATGAAATTCGTCAGTTCATGGATTTTTCAGTTGAACGCATGGCTACTTCCACCCCAGCGGCAACACGCGGTGTGTTGGCAAACGGCACTAATCCACGGTAGGGGCGTTATCGGCACGCAGGCTGCGATGATTGACATTTGCTGGGGCTCACCGTATTTAACCCAAAGGTTAAATACGAAATCAAGCAAATAAGTCATGCCGCAGGACCGCCTCAGCACCACGTTCGCAGCCCTCGCCGACCCCACGCGCCGGGCCATCCTTGCGCGCCTCGCCTTGGGCGAGACGTCGGTATCGGAGCTTGCCGAACCTTTCGACGTCAGCCTTCCCGCCATCTCCAAGCATCTCAAGGTGCTGGAACGCGCCGGCCTGATCGCGCGCGGACGCGAGGCGCAATGGCGGCCTTGCCGGATCGAGCCGAACGCGCTGAAGGGCGTCGACGACTGGCTCGAAAATTATCGCCGGCTCTGGTTCGAGCGTCTCGATCGCCTGGACGACTACCTGCGCGAACTGCAAGCCAAGGAGAGGAAGCGTGGCCGCAAGAAATAGCCTCGATACCGAGCAGGACCCCCGAATGATTATCGGCGTGCGCGAGTTCGATGCGCCGCGCGAGCGGGTGTTCGATGCGTGGACCGATCCCAAGCACCTCGCACAATGGTGGGGGCCAAACGGCTTCACCACCACGACCAGCGCATTCGATATGCGGCCGGGTGGTATCTGGCGTTTCGTCATGCATGGGCCCGACGGCCGCGACTATCAGAACCGGATCACCTTCGACGAAATCGTGAAGCCCGAACGGATCTCCTACCACCATGACGGCGGCAAGGATGTCGAGCCGGTACAATTCCGTACCACGGTCACATTCGAGAATCTGGGCGGCAACAGGACCCGGCTCACCCTGCGCGCGCAGTTCCCGTCGGCCGCCGAGCGCGACCGCGTGATCAAGGAGTATGGCGCCGACAAGGGCATGGTGCAGACGCTGGCGCGGCTCGGCGAGTATCTGGCCAAGCTGACAGTCTGAACATCATCGAAGCAACGCGTCCGATCAATCCGATCAATAGGAGTACCCCCATGTCCATGACCGCAAAAATGATCATGCCTTGCTTGTGGTTCGATACCGAGGCCGAGGCCGCGGCGAACCATTACGTTTCCATCTTCAAGAATTCCAAGATTGGAAAGACCAGCCGCTACGGAAAAGAGGGAAAGGAAATTCACGGGAAAGAGGCGGGGTCGGTCATGACCGTGGAGTTCGAAATTGAAGGGCAAAAGTTTGTCGCGCTCAACGGCGGTCCGCACTTCAAGTTCAATGAGGCGGTTTCGTTCCAGATCCTCTGTGAGACACAGGCGGAGGTTGACTTCTTCTGGAACAAGCTCGCTCAGGGTGGACAAGAAGGACCATGCGGCTGGTTGAAAGATAAATTTGGCCTCTCGTGGCAGGTCGTTCCGACGGTCTTGCCCGAGATGCTGAAGGATGAAAATGCCGAAAAAGCCCAACGTGTCATGAAGGCAATGCTCCAAATGCGCAAGCTCAACATTGCTGCCTTGAAACGGGCGCAAGCCGCATGAACGTTGGTATTTCGGTGGATCGCAATAATTTAGAGAAGGAAAAGACCATGCCAGTTACGCCATATCTGTTCTTCGATGGCCGCTGCGAAGAGGCTCTCGATTTTTACAAGAAGACCCTCGGCGCGAAGGTTGAGATGATGATGCGCTTCAAGGAGAACCCGGAGCCGCCGAAGCCCGGCATGTGCCCGCCCGGCTCGGACGACAAGGTCATGCATTCGTGCTTTCGCATCGGCGAAACGGCCGTTATGGCGTCCGACGGCCGCTGCCAGGGCAAACCGAAGTTCGAGGGCTTCGCGCTCTCCGTCAACGCGAAGAATGAAGCCGAGGCCGACAAGATGTTCAACGCGCTGGCCGAGGGCGGCCAGGTGCAGATGCCAATGATGAAGACTTTCTTCTCGCCGCGTTTCGGCATGGTCGCCGACCGCTTCGGCGTCGGCTGGATGGTCATCGTCGCGCAGTAGTCATGACGAAAGAGTGTGTAATTGAAAACGAGTGGATGACAATTATGACCCCGACCAAGACTGAGACCGCAGGACAACGCACCGACTTCGTCATCTCGCGCGTGTTCGATGCGCCGCGCAAACTTGTGTGGAAGGCATGGACCGAGGCTGAGCGCCTGGCGCAGTGGTGGGGGCCGAAGGGTTGCACCATCCGCGTCGTCAAGCTGGACGTCCGCCCAGGCGGCATCTTTCACTACGCTATGCAGTTCAAGCCCGGCCACGACATGTGGGGGCGATTTATCTATCGCGAGATCGCGGCACCGGAACGGCTCATCTATATCAGTTCCTT
>JACQTM010000343.1 GCA_016210825.1 Hyphomicrobiales bacterium | reverse complement strand
TTACGAAAAGGCGGCAAGTAAAGCGGCTTGGCCGCATCGCACGAATCCGGGCTCGAAAAAGTTAAGCCCGATTAACGCCGCGTATGGTTAAGAATTCCTCACCGGCGTCCCAGACTGCCCGCATCAATCGGCTACCGCCGATCATTTGCGCCGGCGTGTTTCGCTCGAGTGCTTCGTGGCTTCGCCAAGCCGGTCCGACAGTGTAACGGCGAGTAGCGAAAACAGGAACACAACGTGGATTACAGTCACCCATGTCAGCTTGGTGGTGCTGTACTGATCGACATTCATGAAAGCCTTGAGCAGCTGAATGGCCGAAATCGCAACGATCGAGGTCATCAGTTTCTGCTTCAAGCCGCCGAAGTCGACTTTTGTCATCCAGTCCGGCCGGTCACGCTCGCTGGCTTCGATTTTCGAGACGAAGTTCTCATAGCCGGAGAAAATAACGATCAGGACCAGATTACCGACGAAGACAAGATCGATGAGCCCAAGAATCCCGAGGATCACCTCGCTTTCACCCGCGATGTGGATCTTCAGGATGAACGCGGTGAGTTCGATGCTGAAATGGACAAACAAGAGAACAAGACCAATAACCAGCCCGATATAGAACGGCGCCAGAATCCAGCGGCTGTTGAAAATGATAGTTTCGATGAGCAATTCCAAAGCACGCATTAATCACCTCCTCGCGTTCAATGAAGCTTTCATACTGAAGGCGGCAAACCCAATTGATCGACAAACGCACACCGCGGAAAGCTGAGCTTCCCGCGGCGCTGATTGACTGGCCTAGAACATACGGAACCTAATGCGCGGCGGTGACCCCGGTTCCGATCGCGCAAGCCACGCCGGTGCCGCCGAGCCCGCAATAACCCATCGGATTCTTGGCGAGATATTGCTGGTGATAGCCTTCCGCGAAATAGAATTCCGGCGCGTCGAGAATTTCCGTCGTCACCGGGCCGAAGCGCCGGCCGGCAAGCGCCTTCTCGTACATCGCCTTTGAGGCTTCCGCAGCCTTGCGCTGCGCTGGTGTGAACGCATAAACACCGGAGCGATATTGGGTACCGACATCGTTGCCCTGGCGCATGCCTTGGGTGGGATTGTGGTTCTCCCAAAATGTTTTAAGCAGGATCTCGTATGAGATCTTGTTCGGATCGTAGACGACGAGAACAACCTCGTTGTGTCCGGTTTGGCCGCTGCAAACCTCCTCATAACTCGGATTCGGCGTCATGCCCGCGGCATATCCCACCGCGGTGATGAAGACGCCATCGCCGAGCTCCCAGAACTTTCGCTCGGCGCCCCAGAAGCAACCCATGCCGAACATGGCCTTCGCATGGCCCGCCGGATACGGCCCTTTGAGCGGGTTGCCATTGATGAAATGCTTTTCAGCCGTGGCAATGGGCGTTGGCCGCCCAGGCATTGCCTTGCCCGGCGCCGGCATGGTCGCGGATTTCTTAAACATGAACATAAGGCGATCTCCTCGTGTGCGCCGAATATATGCCGAAGCATGGAACCCTGCATCGCCGATCGCGATCACATCTCGTCAAGGTGCGGTCGCGTCCATATCACGCGCGCGCGATCAGGATTAGGATCAATCCCGCTAATCGCGGGCGTAGCCGATCAGCTTCTTTTTCTTGCGGCCGAGCAGGATCAAAATCACCCCTACGATGCCGAGTACGAGCCACATCGGTTGTTCCAGGATGGTTTGGATCACCGGATTCCAGAGCCAGACGGCGACATGACGCTCGATCGCCGGTTGCAGCAGCAACAGGCTGTTCTGGTGCACGGATGCCCAGACATAACCCAGCGGGGTTACGTAAATTGCGTGATCCGCGATCGACTTCGTGCCGTCGTAGATCAGGAAAATGAAAGCCCCCGCCAAGAACAGAAGGCCGAAAAAGCGCAGGAAACCGCGAATCATGGCGTCGTTGTCTTCCGTCGTGGTGAAAGTTGCCACCCAATCGATTAGCCTGCGGACGACTCCCATTCAATCGTCATTCGTATGCAACATACCGCACCCGATTCACGGTCGGACGCCCCGTAGACGCGCCTTGAGCTATCGGCTTTCCATCCGCTAACGTCAGGCACCGGGCCCGCCGGTATTCAGGAGTAACAATGTCCGTCTCATCCAGCGGCCGTGGTTCGCGGCCCATCTTTACCGACCAAGAAGCATTACTTTTTCATTCGCAGGGCCGGCCAGGAAAGCTTGAAGTCGTCGCCACCAAACCGATGGCGACCCAGCGCGACCTTTCGCTCGCGTATTCGCCGGGCGTCGCCGTGCCGGTGCTGGCGATCGCCGAGGACCCGAGCCGCGCCTACGATTATACAACGAAGGGTAATTTCGTCGCGGTCATCACCAACGGCACCGCGATCCTTGGGCTTGGCAATCGCGGCGCGCTGGCGGCAAAGCCAGTGATGGAAGGCAAGGCGGTGCTGTTCAAACGCTTCGCCGACATCGATTCGATCGATCTCGAGGTCTCCTCCGAGGACCCCGACGAAATCATCAATTGCGTGAAGCTGCTCGGCAAGAGTTGGGGCGCCATCAACCTCGAGGACATCAAGGCGCCGGAATGCTTCATCATCGAGCAGAAGCTGCGCGAGCTGCTCGATATCCCGGTGTTCCACGATGACCAGCACGGTACCGCGATCATTGCCGCCGCGGGACTTATGAACGCGCTCGACCTGACCGGCCGCGAGATCGCGACGACCAAACTCGTGTGCAACGGCGCTGGCGCGGCTGGCATCGCCTGCCTCGAATTGCTGCGCGCCATCGGCATTCGGCCGGAAAACCTGATCCTTTGCGACACCAAAGGCGTCATCTACGAGGGCCGCAAGGAAGGCATGAATCAATGGAAGTCGGGCTTTGCGGCGAAGACAAAATCCCGTTCGCTGGCAGATGCGCTCGCCGGTGCCGACGTCTTCTTCGGCCTCTCCGCCAAGGGCGCGGTCAATCAAGCCATGGTGAAATCCATGGCGGACAAACCGATCATCTTCGCCATGGCCAATCCCGATCCCGAAATCACGCCGGAGGAAGTGGCCGAAGTGCGCTCCGACGCGATCATGGCGACGGGCCGATCCGACTATCCGAACCAGATCAACAACGTGCTCGGATTTCCCTATATTTTCCGCGGTGCGCTCGACGTGCGCGCGACCACCATCAACATGGAGATGAAAATTGCGGCAGCGCGCGCGCTGGCCGAACTCGCCCGTGAGGATGTTCCCGACGAAGTTGCCGCTGCTTACGGCACACGGCCGAAATACGGCCCCGAATACATTATCCCGGTGCCGTTCGATCCGCGCTTGATCTCCTTCGTGCCGCCCGCGGTGGCGAAGGCGGCGATGGACACCAGCGTCGCGCGCAAGCCGATCGTCGACATGGACGCTTATCGCCAGCAATTGCGCAATCGGCGCGACCCAATCGCCGGCGTCCTGCAGCGGGTGTTCGAACGGCTACGCCGCCAGCCCCGCCGTGTCGTCTTCGCCGAAGGCGAGGAAGAGCAGGTGATCCGCGCTGCTGCTAGCTTCGCCCATCAGGGCCTCGGCACGGCGCTGCTTGTTGGCCGCGAGGATCGCGTGCGCGAAACGGCGCGTAATCTCGGCATCGATATCGGCGCCGGGAATATCGGAATCGTCAACGCCGCCTTGTCCACGCGCAACGCCGAATACGCCGCCTTTCTCTATGAGCGGCTGCAGCGCAAAGGTTATCTGTTCCGCGACTGCCAACGCCTTGTGAACCAGGACCGCAATCATTTCGCTTGCTGTATGGTCTCGCTCGGCGACGCCGACGCCATGGTAACGGGCGTCACGCGTAATTTCTCCGTTGCGCTCGACGATGTGCGCCGTTGCATCGACGCCAAACCAGGACACCGCGTCATCGGCGTCTCGCTGGTGCTGGCGCGCGGACGTACGGTTCTCGTGGCGGACACCGCGGTCACCGAGATGCCCGACGCCGACGAGATTGCCGATATCGCAGTCGAGGCCGCGGGTGTCGCGCGCAGGCTTGGATACGAACCGCGACTTGCGTTGCTCGCCTTTTCCACCTTCGGTCATCCCCCCGGCGAACGCACCGCGCGCGTCCAGGAAGCGGTTCGCATTCTTGATCAGCGCCGCGTCGATTTCGAGTTTGACGGCGAAATGGCGGCCGATGTCGCGCTCAATCCGGATGCCGCCGCAGCCTATCCGTTTTGCCGGTTGACGGGACCCGCGAACGTTCTCGTCATGCCGGCGTTCCATTCCGCCTCGATCTCAACGAAACTCCTGCAGGAGCTCGGCGGCGCGACAGTGATCGGTCCGATCTTGGTCGGGCTCGATCGGCCGGTACAGATTGTCCAGCTCGGTGCTAAGGATTCCAACCTTGTCAACATGGCTGCGCTTGCCGCGTTTAATGTTAGCGGCTGATTCCTCATCGCGGATGAGAAAGGAACGAGAGCCGTGAACAAATCCCGTATGAAGGGGGTAATCGCCGCAATCGCAACCGCCATTGATGCGACGGGGGCGCCCGATCAGATCCGTTCGCTCGCCCTTGCGCGCTATCTTCTCGCCAATGGCTGCGACGGTCTCAACGTTCTCGGCACCACCGGCGAGGCAGTTTCGTTCCCGCTCGCTGCGCGCCAGGACCTGATGAGCGCCTATCGCAAAGCCGGATTGCCGATGAGCCGCCTGATGGTCGGAACGGGCGCCGCCGCGACGGCAGACGCCGTGGCGCTCACGCGGCATGCCGCCGAACTCGGTTTTGCTGGCGCACTGATTTTGCCGCCTTTCTATTACAAGGGTGTGCCTGACGATGGACTGGTGGCCTATGTCGATGCGATCGTCAAAGCTACCGCCGACAAGCCGATACCGATTTATCTCTATCATTTTCCTGCGCTGTCGGGCTTGCCCTGGCACGTCAAGCTGATTCGCCGTCTGCGTGAGGCTTTCGGCGCACGTATCGTCGGATTGAAGGATTCGTCCGGCGATATGCCATTCGCACGGGAAGTCGCGTCGATTGCGCCGGATTTCGATGTCTTTCCATCCACGGAAGCTGCCCTGATGGAAGCGCGCGCTGGAACCTTCGCCGGTTGCATCTCGGCCACCGCCAATCTCAATGCCGATCTTTGTGCCCGCGCCTATCATGGCGGTGATGCCGCCGCGCTCGAAACCGCGGTCGCGATCCGTAAATTGTTCGACGGCAAGGCGCTTGTTTCAGGCATCAAGGCACTGCTCGCCCATATTCACGGCGATCAGGCCTGGTCACGCGTGCAACCGCCGCTCGCACCTTTTCCCGCGGCCGAGCGCGCGTCCGTCATCGCCGGCTATGACGCCGCAAGGGCAAAACGCGTCGCCTGAGCGCGACAATTGGCGCCTACGTTGTCATAATGTTGACGCCCGTGATCGTCCTGACTATAAGCTTGCCACCTGTGGCGGCGATGGTTTCGCCGCCGCTCTTCGTTACGGATACGCAAGCGCTCGTGTCGATTGTTTGCTTGGGCGCAACATAGAGGGTTCATGGGCAATACGACGTCCGCCAAGAAGGCTGCGCGCAAGATCGCGCGCCGCACTGAGGTCAACAAGGCGCGCCGGTCGCGCCTGCGCGGCTATACGCAAAAGGTCGAGGAGGCGATTGCCGGCGGAGATCGCAAGACTGCGCTAACGGCGCTTGCCGCGGCCGAACCCGAAATCATGCGTGCAGCCCAGCATGGTGTGCTGCACAAGAACACCGCCAGCCGAAAAATCTCGCGTTTGACCCATCAGGTCGCCAAGCTCGGCAAATAATCGGCGTCATAAACGTACGAAGACAACCGCCCGGCCATCGTGCCGGGTTTTTGCTGGCTGTCCCTGGTGCGATGATCAAACAATCGAACTGCAGAACGAATGTGTGTCTCTCGATAACAATTCGCCATAATTGTCGCGAGTCGAGCGATCCAGCGTCGAAGGGCACCCTTGAATTTCTGCACAAAAAAACAAACGACAATGTAAAGGTTTAAAGGGAAAGCGCCGCGAAGGGGTTTGAATCCGGTCCCACGACGCCGACGACAAAGTACCGATTTGAAGGGCTTTATCGATATCACAGCGTGTCTTCCCTACTGTGTAACCGGAAAAAACACGTCACGGATTCAAAGCGTTGGAACAGAATGCACGATGATTGCGCGGATTTCGGTATGTCGCATCTTAATTGTGTCGATTTACGCGCATGCGATTGCCGTTGCGGGCATTCAGAGAGTGTGTATTTTTAAAAACGCTTCCGCGTTCTCGGAAGTCCTCAGTCAAGTTCGCTAGTCAAGCTCATCGAAGATGAGAACGGGAGTTGTGTCTCTACGATACTGAGATTTGAGGTTCCATCGAGTTGATATCAGTTACGTCGATCCATCGGCTGCCCTTCGCGTCGCTCGCGTTTCAGTGCTGCCGCGCGCGCAGAACAGTCGGCGAGACTTCGAAAATTAAAAAACAACAATAACCACGGCGTAGGTCCACGCAGTGGGAGAGGGGCGCCATGACAATATCCTGGCAGACAGCGCAACGCGTGATCGCCAATCGGTTTGAGCCGACGGGCGGCAAGATCGAGTTTTCCTTAGCTCACCGGTGCTTATGGAATTTTCCGCCGAGAGCGAGCAAATGGCTCGCCTGGACGAATGTCAGAGGCCCCCTTGGGGCGATATCTCCTCCTGCGAATTAGATTTCGCAACGTCGTCCCCTGAACTCGAAACCGGTTTTTTCTTAATAGTTTCGTTCGGCGGCTTAGTGAACCTATCCGCCGGTTTCCTCATCAGAGGACGATGTTGCGACCGCCTGCGGCGGCAGCATGCAGCTGTCATCGCCTCACCCTTTCTTATTGATAATCGCAAAACACAAAGAGAATTTGGCAATGACAAGCACGGATCAGGAGCGCTGGTCACGAGTCAAAGGCCGTTTACGGGCTGAGGTTGGAGAAGACGTTTTTTTGAGCTGGTTTGCGCGTATGGACCTTGAGGGTGTCGAGTCCGAGACCGCCCGTCTTTCGGTTCCCACCCGTTTTCTCAAGAGCTGGATCCAATCGCATTATCACGAGCGTGTTTTGAGTTGCTGGCAGGCGGAGCAGTGTTCGGTTCGCCGAATCGAACTCACTGTACGTTCGGCAGCACGACCGCTGCCGCCGAAACCAAAACCTGCCGGTCACGATAATGGCGCATACGACGCTCGCGTATTGAAATTCGATGGCCTCGATGGCCGCAGCTTATCTTCGCAGCTAAATGGCGGACTTGAGTCCCTCGGCGGTTCTCCGCTCGATCCCCGATTGACCTTCGAAACATTCGTCGTCGGCCGCTCTAATACTTTGGCACATGCAGCCGCCAAGGAAGTCGCCGCGGCACGGCGCGGCGATCAGGTGATGTTCAATCCGCTTTACGTTCACGCGGGCGTGGGACTTGGCAAGACGCATTTGCTGCAAGCAGTGACTTGGGCCGGCAATGCCGCAGGCGTACGCCGGGTCCTCTATCTCACCGCGGAGAAGTTTATGTACGGTTTTGTCTCCGCGCTGAAGACCCAGACCGCCCTCGCCTTCAAGGAAACCTTGCGCGCAATCGACGTCCTCGTCATTGACGACATGCAGTTCCTGCAAGGCAAGTCTACGCAGGCCGAGTTCTGCCATACCCTCAATGCCCTTATCGATTCCGGACGGCAGGTTGTCATCGCATCGGATCGCCCACCGACCGATCTGGAAAGTCTCGACGATCGCGTACGCTCGCGCTTGGCTGGAGGACTCGTCGTCGAGATGGGTCCGCTGGGCGAAGAATTGCGATTGCAGATTCTCAAGAGCCGGGCCACCGCTGTTCGCTCGATGTATCCATGCTTCGAAGTTCCGGAGTCGGTGCTGCTCTTCATTGCGCAGGCGATTACCCATAACGGTCGTGACCTCGAAGGTGCGCTAAACCGCCTGCTCGCCCACAGCAAGTTGACCGGTCAGCCGGTGACGCTGGAATTGGCGGAACGCGAGGTGCGCGACCTAATCCGGCCGCAGGAGCCCAAGCGCGTTAAGATCGAGGACATCCAGCGCGTTGTCGCACGGCAATATAACGTCTCACGTTCTGATCTCTTGTCCTCGCGGCGCACAGCCAATGTGGTACGGCCGCGGCAGGTAGCCATGTACCTGGCCAAAACCTTGACTTTGCGGTCGTTACCCGAGATCGGCCGTCGGTTTGGCGGGCGCGATCACACCACCGTGCTGCACGCGGTACGCAAGATCGAGCATCTGGTCGGCAATGATACGTCGCTCGCCGATGAAATCGAGCTGTTGAAACGCCAATTGCAGGAGTGATCGCGAAGGATTCGCTCTTGCCGAAAGCGCTCTGTCACGTCACCCTCGGTCCCCCGGTCGCCCGCGCCGTCAGCGTGGACGGCCGGTAAACGTCGGTTCGAGCGCCCATTGGCGGCGCCGCGGCTATCCCAGCCGGTCGAGCGGGGTTTGAAATGAAAGTTACGATAGAACGCGCGCAGCTTCTTAAATCGCTCGGTCACGTGCATCGCGTGGTCGAGCGGCGAAATACTATTCCCATCTTGGCGAATGTCTTGATCCGCGCCGAACGTTCCAAGCTTAGCCTGAAGGCGACGGATCTCGACCTCGAAGTCACCGACAGCATTACCGCAGAGGTCAGCCCCGGCGGCTCGACAACTGTGCCAGCGCACATGATCTACGAAATCGTGCGCAAGCTGCCGGACGGTGCGCAGGTCGTTCTTGAAGCGTCGAGCGACCGCGCGGTCCTCACCGTGCGCGCCGGCCGCTCGCGCTTTACGCTGCAAACGTTACCGGAGAGCGACTTTCCGGATCTCAATGCCGGAGAATTAACGCACAGCTTCAAGCTTGCCGCCGCGGATCTGAAACGACTAATCGAGAAGACGCAATTCGCCATCTCCACGGAAGAGACACGCTATTATCTCAATGGCATCTATCTGCATACCGCGACGGCCGGAAAGAAACCGACATTGCGCGCGGTCGCAACTGATGGCCACAGGCTCGCGCAGTTCGAGTTGGCGTTACCGTCTGGCGCCGACGGCATGCCCGGCATCATCGTGCCGCGCAAAACCGTCGCCGAAGTCCAACGCCTCATCGAGGATACCGATGTTGACATCGCGATCGATCTGTCACCCTCCAAGATCCGCTTTACAATCGGTGACGTGGTCCTAACCTCGAAACTCATCGATGGCACTTTTCCCGATTACGCCCGTGTCATCCCGCTCGGCAACGATAAGCAACTCATCGTGGACAAGAAGGAATTCGAAGCCGCGGTTGACCGCGTTTCAACGGTGTCGAGCGAGCGCGGCCGCGCGGTGAAGTTGTCGCTCAGCGGGGGTAAGGTAACGCTGTCGGTCACCAATCCGGATTCTGGCAGCGCCACCGAGGAAATTGAGGCCGAATACAAGGCCGAGCCGCTCGATATCGGCTTCAACTCGCGCTATCTGCTCGACATTGCCTCGCAGATCGAGGGCGAGACGGCGGTGCTCAAACTCGCCGACCCCGGCTCACCGACGCTGATTCAGGACAAGGACGCCAAGGGCGCGCTCTATGTGCTGATGCCGATGCGTGTTTGAAAATCGTTCGCCCCAAGCGCAGGGACAGCGATATCTTGCGCGCATGCCCATGGCCGCCGCTCGCGTTCGCCGTCTGACGCTTACGAATTTCCGCAATTATCATGCGGCGAGTATCGACGTGGGCACGTCGATTGTGGTGCTGGTCGGGCCGAACGGCGCAGGCAAAACCAATCTCATTGAAGCGATATCATTCCTCGTTCCTGGCCGCGGTCTGCGGCGGGCAACGCTGGATGAAGTCGCTTTCAGCGAAGGCGACGGTTCCTGGGCGGTGTCCGCCGAGATCGAAGGTGCGCTCGGTCTCGCCACACTTGGAACCGGCATCGAGCCGCAGACGCAAGGCGATGCCCCGCAGCGCAAATGCCGGATCGACCGCGAGCCAGTCGGGTCAGCAACCGCGTTCGCCGATCATCTGCGCGTTGTATGGCTCACGCCGGCGATGGACGGGCTGTTTGCGGGGCCTGCTTCCGAGCGACGGCGATTCCTCGACCGCCTTGCAGTGGCCGTGGATGCCGAACATTCGGGCCGAGTATCGGCCCTTGAACGAGCATTACGATCGCGCAACCGCCTGCTCGAAGCGCCGCATCCCGATCCGCATTGGCTCGACGCCATCGAGCATGAAACCGCCGAGCTCGCGGTTGCGGTCGCTGCCTTGCGCGCGGAGACCGTACACCGCCTGCAAGGCGCACTCGCGACGGCAAGCGGTCACGCGGGCGCGTTTCCAGTCGCCGGGATCGCGCTTGCCGGATGGATGGAGAACCTGTTGCCCGATCATCCGGCCGTCGAGATTGAAGACCGTTATCGCGCGGTGCTGAAAGACAATCGGGCACGCGATGCCGCGGCCGGCCGAACCCTCGATGGGCCACACCTGACTGATCTTGCCGTTGTTTATGGTCCAAAGAGCATTCCCGCCTCCGACGCCTCCACCGGCGAGCAGAAGGCCGTGCTTATTCGTCTCGTTCTCGCGCATTCCGGTCTGCTTGCGGAAATGACCGGCTTTGCCCCCGTCTTATTGCTCGACGAGGCGACAGCTCACCTCGACCCAACACGCCGTGTAGCCTTATTCGAGGCCACGCGCGAACTCGGCGCTCAGGTTTGGATGACCGGAGCAGATCCGTTTGCATTTGATCGACTCAACGGTGAATCGCAGATTTTCGAGGTTGGATTCGGCAATATTCACTATAAGGCGTGAGCCAGAGCCCCGTATATTTTCATGCTGCTGCGCGGAAAAACCATTCCCGTATAATTTTGTAGAATCGCCGTGGCGGATGCGTGATCGGCCGTAAAAAATGATCCTTTTTGAGCACCACAACTGACGATAAAAACTAAGAAAAAACAATTGCTTAAGTGATCTTACTTTGCGCTGTACGATACCTATTTTTCATGCCAAACGAAGTGATCCTTCTCACGTTTCATGACATGTGATTCGAGGGTTCCCATGGCCGAACCTGCTCGCAAAAAAACATCCGGTAAGGATGGATCGGACTACGACGCGGAATCGATCAAGGTCCTCAAGGGCCTTGATGCGGTGCGCAAACGGCCAGGCATGTATATCGGCGATACCGACGATGGTTCCGGCCTGCACCACATGGTTTACGAGGTCGTGGACAATTCGGTCGACGAGGCGCTCGCCGGTTTCGCCAAGGAAGTTGTAGTCTCGCTCAATCCGGACGGTTCATGCACCGTTCGCGACGACGGCCGCGGCATTCCGACCGATATTCATAAGGGTGAGGGCGTATCTGCGGCCGAGGTCATTATGACCCAGCTGCATGCTGGTGGGAAATTCGATCAAAATGCCTACAAAGTGTCGGGCGGCTTGCATGGCGTTGGCGTCTCCGTGGTCAACGCGCTGTCGGCATGGCTCAGGCTGACGATATGGCGAGATGGCAAGGAGCATTTCATGGAGTTCCGCGACGGCGTCGCGGTCAAGCCGCTGAAAGCCGTCGGCAAGGTGGAGGGCAAACAAGGCACCGAGGTTACCTTCCTGCCTTCCACTAAGACCTTCACCATGACGGAATTCGACTTTGCGACACTCGAGCATCGCCTGCGCGAGCTCGCATTCCTTAATTCCGGCGTCACTATCGTTCTCTCGGATATGCGCCACGCGGTGGAAAAACGCGAAGAGATGCGCTACGAGGGCGGCGTCGAGGCATTCGTAAAATATCTTGACCGCAACAAGACCTCACTTGTGCCCACGCCAATCGTGATCAAGGCCGAACGCGAGGGAGTCGCCATCGAATGCGCGCTCACGTGGAATGACGGCTATCACGAGACGGTGCTCTGCTTTACCAACAACATTCCGCAACGCGATGGCGGCACCCATCTCGCGGGCTTTCGCGGCGCGTTAACCCGGCAAATCACGACGATTGCCGAGGCCATCGGAAGCGCGCGCAAGGAAAAGGTGGCGCTCACCGGCGACGATTGCCGCGAAGGCCTGACTGCCGTGCTCTCCTGCAAGGTGGCCGATCCGAAATTCTCCTCGCAGACGAAGGACAAGCTCGTCTCTTCGGAAGTACGGCCCGTGGTCGAGAATATCATCAACGAGGCCATGGCCGACTGGTTCGAGGTGCACCCGGCAGAAGCCAAGATCATTGTCGGCAAGGTGGTGGAAGCCGCCGCTGCCCGCGAGGCCGCGCGCAAGGCACGCGAGCTTACCCGCCGCAAGGGCGCGCTCGATGTCTCTTCGCTACCCGGCAAGCTTGCTGACTGCCAAGAGCGTGACCCGGCAAAATCCGAGTTGTTCATCGTCGAGGGCGATAGCGCCGGAGGCTCCGCCAAACAGGGCCGGAACCGCGAATTTCAGGCCGTCCTGCCATTGCGCGGCAAGATCTTGAATGTCGAACGCGCGCGCTTCGACAAAATGCTCTCAAGCCAGGAAATCGGTACGTTGATCACCGCACTTGGCGCCGGGATCCGCGACGACTTCGAAATCGGCAAGCTGCGCTACCACAAGATCATCATCATGACCGACGCGGATGTGGACGGCTCACACATCCGTACCTTGCTGCTGACTTTCTTCTTCCGGCAGATGCCGCAGATCATCGAGGGCGGCTATCTCTTCATTGCCCAGCCCCCGCTCTACAAAGTTAGCCGTGGTAAATCCGAGCAATATCTGAAGGACGAACGCGCGCTTGAGGATTTTCTCATCCACAGCGGTTTGGAAGATGCGGTGCTGCGGCTCGCCAACGGCGAGGAGCGCGCGGGCGGTGATCTACACAAACTCGTCGAGGAAGCCCGTACGATCCGCAGCATGCTTACCGGTCTGCACAGCCGCTATAATCGTAAGGTGATCGAACAGGCCGCGATCGCCGGCGTGCTCACGCCGCGTGTCACCGCGGAGCCGAGGAACGCCAAGGCGGCGGCCGAATATATCGCCAAGCGTCTCGATGCCCTGGAGGACGAGACCGAGCGCGGTTGGACCGCCAACTTCGATCAAAACGGATTCCAATTCGAGCGCATCGTTCGTGGCGTCAAGGAAGTTGCCGCCATCGACCAAGCGCTGCTCGGCTCGGCCGACGCGCGCAAGCTCGACGAATTCGCTTCTTCCCTGCAGGAGACGTATCCGAAGCCGACACCGCCCGCCGTGCTTCGGCGCAAGGGCGAGGACACGCTGATTCACGGTCCGGTTGGGTTGTTCGAGGCGGTCACCGGTTTTGGGCGAAAAGGACTTACGCTGCAACGCTACAAGGGCTTGGGCGAAATGAACCCCGGGCAACTTTGGGAGACCACGCTCGATAACAATGTCCGCTCGCTGCTGCAGGTGCGCGTGAAGGAAGTGGACGAGGCCGACGACATTTTCACCAAGCTGATGGGCGAATTGGTTGAGCCGCGCCGCGACTTCATTCAGGACAATGCGCTTGCGGCGAGCGTGGATGCTTAGTGGTCGCCGCCCGATCAAAACAGATCGAAGTATTCCTTCTCCTCCCAGCGCGTGATCTCCGGATCGTCGTCTTTCGCCTCTTTCCAGAAGCGTGCGATCTCCGCCTCCTTGATCTTGAAATAATAGTCAAGAAAGCCCGTGCCGAATCGTTCGTGGAAGAGCGCGTTTTCACGCAACGCCGCGAGCGCCTCGGCGAGCGTCTTCGGCAGCGGCTCCGCCTTCATCTCATAGGGCGCGTCCGCCGACGGCCCGGGTTCGAGCTTTTGCGCCATGCCATCGAGGCCTGAGTAAATCTGTGACGCCATGTAGAGATAAGGATTGGCCGCCGGTTCGCCGACGCGGTTCTCAAGATGCGTTGCCGCTTCGCCCTCCTGGCCAAGGACACGGATCATCACGCCACGGTTGTCGCGTGCCCAAATAGCGCGGTCGGGCGCGAGCGAATAGGGCCGGTAGCGTTTATAGCCGTTGATCGTCGGTGTCGTGAACGCGGCCGCCGCGCGTGCATGCACGAGCAGGCCCGCCATATAGGCGCGCCCGGCCGGTGAGAGAATTTGTCCCGCTTCCTGCGAAACGAATGCGTTGGCGTTCGATTTTTGATTCACCAGCGATTGATGCAGGTGCCAACCGCTGGAAAAGGTATTGGGCACGCGCGGCCGGCACATGAAGCTTGCGAGCAACCCGTGCCGTCGCGCAATCTGCTTCATGGCGCCACGGAACAGCACCATGGTGTCGGCGGGCGCAAGCCCCGATTGTGGACTGAACGTGAACTCGTACTGGCTGGGCCCAAGCTCGACTTCCAGCGAGCGCAGCGGCAGGCCGAGACGTTCGAGATCGCGCCGAAAAATACCGAGAATGGAATCAACCTGATCGAAACGCGTTTCGGTGAGATATTGAAACCCTTGCGCGATCAGGCTCACCTCCGGCGGCTCGGCCGGCCAGGTGGCGTCGGTTGGCGCGAGCCGCGGATTCTCAATCGTGAACAGATGAAATTCGACTTCGAGACCGGCGGAAAATTCGAAGCCGGCATCGGCCAGGCGCGCGAGCGCGTCGCGAAAGAGCTTGCGCGTTGAGAACGGCACCGGCTTGCCGTTGGTGAAATAGATGTCGCATAGAAGCCAACCGGTTTTTTCCGCCCACGGCAGCACGCGGAACGTCGACGGATCGGCGACCATAACGAAATCGCCGCCGCCCTGCATCTCCGGCATATCGAAGCCGCCGCCGGCGGTGAAAACCGGGAACACCGTGCGGTGCGATGTGTCTTTCGCAAGAAGCGTGGTTGTGATTGTGCAGCCGCCGCGCATGACACGCGAGGCTTCGGATGCGACGATGGTCTTGCCGCGCAGCACGCCATGCTGATCGGCGAAGGAGAAACGTACGACTTCGAGCTGGTGCGCTTCGATCGCCTCGTCCACCGCGGCCGCGGCGGCAAATTGATCTTTCGACCATAAGCCATGGCGTTCGACGAAGCTCACGTCGGCCGCTGTTCGCTCGCGTGAAGACATTGCCGTTTCTCCGGCCGCGGCGCCCTACTTGCCGTTGGCCCAGGCCGCCCCCTGGCGCCGCTTCACATCGGTGGTTCGCCAATAATCCTGCCATGTCGCGGCCGGCCCGATGCCGTCAATCGCTGCGGGACCCGTGATCTGTGCGGCGTGCGCGGCATCGAGAACCATCAACGGCGTGCCATATGCCGCCTCCTCGATGGCGTGTCGCAAGATACGCCGATAGGCGGTGATTGCCTTATCGGATTGCCCAAGATGCTCCCTGGTACGGTCCTGGATCGGCCCCATGGATTCAACGGCCCATTGGTCGTGGACGTTGATATCCGTTCCCATGCCCGTATAGGTCTCGTCATGTTGCTCGTGCGGATCGAAGCCGTAATCGTTGTTCTTGTTCTTGCGCGGCACGTAGTCGGGCAATTCGTATAGTTCGAGGCGCTGACGGCGCATTTCATCCTTGTTCACCGGAGAACCAAAGCTCGTGAAGATCGCGTACCAGTAGTTGCGCGTGTCGTCGATAGGAACATGCCACTGCGTAATCGTCATCTCGCTGCTCATTGGGATAACGAAAGCATTTGGGAAAAGCAGGTTTGTCACCCGCACATGGGTGTTGGCGTCGCTGATTTTACGTAGCGAAACGATACGCAGGCCGTAGTCGGTCGACTCGACTTCGATTTGCGGGCGGGGATATTCACGTAGCACTTTTGTCATCGGCATGTCGGAATTGGCCGAGGTCGAACGAAATTGCTGTCCATAGCCTTCCGAGGGGTCTTCGTCGTGAAAGAAGCGGTGAAGAAATGAAGCGTGCGCGGGATCAATGCCGACTTCCAGCGCCTGCAGCCAGTTGCAATCAATCATTCCCTTGAACGCGAAGGTGTAAGTGTCGGGCGCGATGAAACAATCCATGTGCGGCAGCGCCGGCGGCTCGCCCGGTCCCAGATAGGCGAAAAGAATCCCGTTTTTCTCCCGCACCGGATACGCGACTTGACGAATATTCTGACACAACGGGCTGCCGTCGGGTTCGGCGGGCGTCTCCAAGCATTGCCCTTTGATATCGAACAGCCAGCCGTGGAACGCGCAGCGCAGACCGCCATGCTCGAGACGCCCGTATGCGAGATCCGCCCCGCGATGCGGGCAGTGCCGCTCGATAAGTCCGTATCGGCCTTTCTCATCTTTGAAAATCACGAGATTTTCACCGAGCAAGCGGACAGGCTTAAGCGGCCGATTTCCGGTGAGTTCGTCCACCAGCGCTGCAGGCTGCCAATAGCGGCGCATCAAAGTACCAGCCGGAGTGCCCGGGCCGATGCGGGTGATTTGGTCGTTTGTATCTGTGCTCAGCATTGTCGGGTCTCACTCTATGTTACCCGGAACATTTGCTCGAAATGGGCGGAACATTGGTGCTATGGCATAGTCCACCCTTCAAGGCTGTCCGAAATCGCGCGCAACGGCAAGCCGCAGTCATCGATAGAAAAACCGGACTTTCGGATACCTTGATGCCGACCAGTACCAATTGGCGACTTGTTGCCCTGCTGATCCTTGCTGGCATGGTTGCCGCTTTCCAAGTCGGCAAGGCCGCCGTCGCCATGCCATTGCTACGGCAAGATTTGCACATCAGTCTTGCGATGGCGTCGTGGATCATCGGCGCCTTTGCCACCCTAGGCGCATTGATAGGCCTCGCCGCAGGTGTCGGCGTTTCGGTCATCGGCGCACGGCGTGCGTTGATTACCGGATTGATCGCGATTGGCGCCGGTAGTCTCGGCGGCGGGCTGGCGACAACTGGATTGATTGTGCTGGGCACTCGCATCGTCGAGAGCGGCGGTTTCCTCGCCGCCGTCATCGCCATCCCAGCATTGCTGCGCGCCGCGACGGCGCCCGCCGATAACGACATCGTTTTCACCTGTTGGGGCGCCTATATGCCAGCCGGAACCGCCGTCATGATGCTGGCAGGGCCGGCCTTGGCTTCGCTCGGATGGCAGTTTCTTTGGCTGGCGAATGGCGTAATTGCGCTTGCTTATGCCGCCTTGCTGTTTGTCGCGGTGCCACGCGCAGCGGCTTCGAGTTCGAACGGTCAAACCGTGTTGACGAATGTCGGTACGCTACTGCGTACGCCCGGACCGGCGCTGCTCGCACTGGCTTTTTGCCTCTATACGTTTCAATATTTTGCGCTCACTGGATTGTTGCCAACATTGCTTGTCGAGCAATTGCAACTATCCGTAGCTCAAGCCGGCGTCATCAGTGCGATCACTGTCTTTGCCAATGCCTTTGGAAATCTCGCGGCCGGTTTGCTTGCGAAACGTAACGTTCCCCTTTGGCAAATCATGGCATCGGCGTTTGCGTTTCTTGGCATCGCGGCCTTCGGCATTTTTTCCGCATGGATGCCGATCGTGGCAATTGCCCTGATCGCGTCGACGAGTTTGGCGATCAGCGGACTCATTCCTGCTTCGATTTTTGCCGCCAGCCCCAGACTTGCAGGCAATGCAACGATGCTTGCAATCACGGTAGGGCTGCTGACCCAAGCCAGCGGTCTCGGTCAGTTCCTCGGGCCAGCCGCGCTCGGCAGCTTCGTCCAGCGATTCGGCTGGCCATCGGCGCCGTTTTTTTTCGCTGGCATCACGCTCGCCGGCATTGCCGTCGCATTGCGACTGCGCGCGGTTATGCGCAAATCTGGCTGATGTTTTTACGCGAGGCTCGCTGCCGCGCGGCGTTTCATGTACGCCTCACGCCGCCCGGTCAAGCGATCCGCGATCGAGCGCGCTTCATCCAAGCTGCGCGCGGGACACGTGCGATATTCCAACTCGGTAATCAAAAATTGATCCGCGGGACGCGCGAAGAAACGAAGCCATGACATTAAAGAGGTATCCGGCACGAGCGCCAATAATTCACGCGCGACATTCTTCGTGTGACCGAACGACACCAATTCACCGGTCAGGGTATGACGAACCTCATAGAGTCCCGGGCCAATCGGCGCGGCAATATTTTCGCCCAATTCCGGATTCGGAAACGCCCGCCACATACCCCAAGAACGCGTCATAGCTTTCAACCTTTTTTGTTCGTCGGAACAGATACGTCGCCGGCGCATCGCAGGATGCACCCGGCTTACCCCTTAGTCGGGGCAGGGCGCCGTCAGGTTCAAGAACGCAACGAACGCCGCATTTGTTCCAACGCGGCGAACATCCAGCCGTAACGTCAATGGCCCGATCAAGACAATTTGATGCAAATCGATGTGACTCGACGCGGCTTAAAGGCGAGCGGATTGATCGCGGCAGCGACCGATGCGCTCAGTGCCCCGACAGAACCAGGAATTGCGGCGAGGCTGGCAGCATTGACTTCGACATGATGATCGAGGGCGTCTCGTTGAACTGAACCGCGTATTTATCGCGCACCCGATCGAGAAAACGGTTGAGCGTGAAAGAGCTGAAATAGTGCATCGGGATCATTATTGGCGCCTTGAGCGCCTGCAGCACCTCGACCATGCCGTCGAGATCAAGCGTCACGCCACCGTCGATCGGGAAGAAAACGACATCGATACGCCCGATCTCGTTAAGCTGCTGCTGGGTCAGCGTGTGGTGCAAATGCCCGAGATGCGCGATGCAAAGATTACCGATCTCAAAAATGAAGATCGAATTGCCGTGGCGTTCGGTGGTTCCGCCCCAGGAGCGGATATTGGTCGGCACATTGCGGATACGCACGTCTTGAACTTGCAGGTCATGCCGCGCGGGTTTTTCGTCGCCCGCCCAGCCGCGCAGCACGTATTTGATGCCAGAATCGGGATTTTCCGTGTAATGCGTCGTATGCGCATGATTCATCGTGACGATATCCGGCAGCATCGGCGGGCGGACATAATCGTTGAAATCAGTCGCAATGCGCACGAGGCGCGGGCTTTCTATCAGAAAGGTTGAATGACCAATGTAGGTAATGCGGACCTGGTCGGCGGCGAGCGCCGCAAGTTTGAACGCCGCCGGAATGACACGCGGGTGATTAGACGCAACCAGGCCCGGACAGCTCTCCGCCATCTCAGGCTTCGCAGCCGGCGGCTGTTGGCGCTCCTGGGTTGCACCTTGCGAGGCGAACGCAATAAGCGCGATTATTCCGGCAAGGCAAGAGCGTGAAAGTTCGACAAGTCTATACATGCAGCGCGCTCCATCCCGGCGCGGGGCCGCAAGAATTCTCGTACCCCGTGTCTGAACTATGGCATGTCCCCACGTGGTCAGCCACGGCATCGCGTGCTTGTGAACGCGGCGCCGGTCCTCCCCTATGTCAATAGACCATTTTCCTGCGCAAGTGATTTCAAGGATGCCTCTGGCCGGGCACCGAGATGGCCAATGACCTCGGCGGCGGCAAGCGCGCCGAGCTTTGCCGCGCGCGTGTGATCGGCACCGCGCGCGAGGCCGACGAGAAAACCCGCGGCGAAAAGATCTCCCGCGCCGGTCGTATCCACCACGCGCGCCACCGGGGAAGCTGCAACCTCCAGCACGCGTTCACGGCTGACCACGAGGCAACCTTTTTCGCTGCGCGTCACCACCGCAAGCTTGACGTCGGCGCGCAAGGTCTTGACCGCGGTGTCGAAATCCGCCGTCTGATAGAGGCTGTGCATCTCGGCCTCGTTGGCGAAGAGCAGATCGACGGTACCGCTGCGTGCAAGATTTAAAAATTCATCGCGCCAGCGATCGACGCAAAAGGCGTCGGACAATGTCAGCGCCACTTGGCGGCCGGCGGTGTGCGCGGCTTTCGCGGCCTTGAGGAAAGCGTCCTTGGCGTGTTTTGGATCCCACAGATAGCCTTCGAGATACGTAATTGCGGCAGCGGCGATCGCTTCCTCGACAATGTCGTTCGGATGCAAATCCTGCGCGGCGCCGAGATAAGTGTTCATGGTCCGCTCACCGTCCGGCGTTACCAGGATGTAGCAGCGCGCCGTCGATGGCCCTTCGAATGACGGCGGGGTATCGAAACCGACACCCGCGGCGCGAATATCGTGTGCAAAGACCTGGCCGAGCGTATCGTCCTTAACCTTGCCGATGAAGGCGGCGCGGGCGCCGAAACCGGCCACGCCGACGATGGTATTGGCTGCCGAGCCGCCGGAAATCTCGACCGCCGGCCCCATCGCGGTATAGATCGCTTGCGCGCGGCTCTCGTCGATCAACGCCATCGTGCCTTTCTGCATGCCGTGGCGGACGAGAAAATCGTCTTCGGTGCGCGCAAGCACGTCAACGATGGCATTGCCTATTCCAATTACGTCGTAACGAGTTGCAGTCATGGAGCCTCTCGGTTGCAAGCGCGCGCACTATACCGGCCGGTCGGCAAGGGGCAACTATGCGCTACCATTTGCCAGCGTGACGTGATTACCGTGTAGAGGCTAGACTTTTCATCAGAGCCGGTGCCCAAAGCTTTGCCCAAGCCACTGCCGATGTCGATCGCGCGCAACGTTGCCACTGTCGGCACCGCGACTCTGCTGTCGCGCGGGCTTGGATTCGCGCGCGATGTCGGGATCGCCGCCGTGCTCGGAGCGGGCGCGTTGTCGGATGCGTTTTTTGCCGCACTGCAGATCTCGAATCTGTTTCGCCGCCTGCTTGCCGAAGGCGCGCTCAATTCCGCGTTCGTACCGATGTGGCTACGCATCCGTGACCAAGACGGGCCTGTACAAGCGCGGCGTTTCGGCGAAGAGATTTTCGGCATGATGCTTGTTGTTCTTGGCGCTGTTGTTGTGCTCTGCGTGGTGTTTGCTC
>JACQTM010000342.1 GCA_016210825.1 Hyphomicrobiales bacterium | reverse complement strand
GGGTCATCCTTTCGGCGGCATACGCGCTTTGGCTCTACCGCAAAATCATTTTCGGCGCGCTCGACAAACCAAAGCTCGCGGCGATCACCGATCTCGGCTATCGCGAGATCAGCGTGCTGGCCCCGTTGGTAATCCTGACCATTGCGCTTGGCATCTTTCCAAAACCGGTACTCGATATTTCGACCGCGTCCGTAGCCGCACTTATCGAAAACTATAACCAGGCGCTTGGTGTGGCCAAGACCGCCGCGTTGATGAAGTGAGCGAGGGCAGTAATGACCTACCAATTGCCGCCGCTGTTACCTGCCCTCCCTGAGCTCATTCTCGCCGCCGGCGCCATGGTGTTACTCATGCTCGGTGCCTTCCGCGGCGAGAAATCCACGCCCTTGGTCAATTGTTTGGCGATTATACTGCTTGTGATCGCCGCGCTGGTCGTCGCCTGGATGCCGGGCGACAAGTTATCGACCTTCGGCGGCAGTTTTGTCGTCGATGACTTTGCGCGTTTTTTGAAGATTCTATCGTTCGCCGGTTCGGCAGCGGCCATCCTTATGTCACTGACATTTCTCGCTGCCGAAAAGCAGCAAAAATTTGAGTTCGCGATTCTGATCCTGCTGGCGACCACCGGCATGGGGATGATGATTTCGGCCGCCGATCTGATCGCGCTTTATCTTGGCCTCGAGCTAATGAGCCTATCGCTCTATGTGGTCGCCGCTAGTAATCGTGATTCCCTGCGCTCGACTGAAGCGGGTTTGAAATACTTTGTGCTCGGCGGACTGTCGTCGGGCATGCTGCTCTATGGCGCGTCGCTGATCTACGGAACGACCGGCACCGTTTCATTTTCAGGCATCGCGCAGGCGAGCACCCAAGGCGGCTTGGGCCTTGTGTTCGGTCTCGTATTCCTATTCGCGGGGTTCTGCTTCAAGGTCTCCGCGGTACCATTCCATATGTGGACGCCGGACGTTTATGAGGGAGCGCCGACGCCCGTCACTGCGTTCTTCGCTGCGGCGCCGAAAGTCGCAGGTATCGCCATGTTTGTACGTGCGACGGTCACGGCGTTCCCCGGCATTGTCACCGAATGGCAGCAGATCGTCGTCTTTGTCTCCATCGCTTCGATGGCGCTTGGTGCATTCGCGGCAATAGGCCAGCGCAATATCAAGCGGCTGATGGCCTATTCTTCCATTGGACACATGGGTTTTGCGCTCGTCGGGCTTGCCGCGGCGACAACCGGCGACCTTCGCGCCCAGGCAGTTCAAGGCGTACTTGTTTATATTGCGATCTATCTCACCATGACGCTCGGCGTCTTCGCTTGTATTCTTTCGATGCGTCGGCCGAAGGGCATGGTCGAGGAAATTAGCGATCTCGCGGGTCTCGCGCGCACCAAGCCAGCGATGGCTTTCCTACTCGCGATGCTTCTGTTTTCAATGGCCGGCATTCCGCCGCTCGCCGGATTTTTTGCAAAATTTTATGTCTTTCTCGCCGCCATCAAGGCGGGGCTATTCACGCTCGCGGTCATCGGCGTCGTCACCAGCGTAATCGGCGCCTATTACTATCTGCTGATCGTCAAGGTCATGTATTTTGACGAACCGGCGCCGGCTTTCGCACCGATGCCGAATGAGCAGGTCGCCGTGCTCGCCGTCACCGGCATTTTCAATGTCCTATTTTTCCTTTATCCCGCGCCGTTGCTCGATGCGGCGACCTTAGCGGCGAAGTCGCTGTTCTAGATCTCATGCGATCCGCAACGACGGCCGCGGGGACCTCGGTCGAATTTTTCGACACAATTGGATCGACCAATGAGGAAGCGCTCATGCGCGCGCGAGCCGGCGCACGCGGGCCATTGTGGATCGTCGCGCGCCGTCAGGAGGCGGGCAGGGGCCGCCGCGGCCGTCGCTGGATATCCGAAGCGGGTAATCTTTATGCGACGCTCTTGCTCACCGAGCCCTCACCGCCCGATCGCGCGCCCGAATTGTCGTTCGTTGCCGCCCTTGCCATTCATGATGCGGTAACCGAAGCCGCGCCCGTCATCGTACATAGCTTGTCGTTGAAATGGCCGAATGATGTGTTACTCGGCGGCAAGAAGTTTGCGGGGATCCTGGTTGAAGGGGAGGGTACATTTGGCACAGCGTTTGTCGCCGCGGTCGGCATCGGTGTGAATTGCGCCCATCATCCGGTCGATGTTGCGTTCCCGGCGACGGATCTGGCGTCAGCGGGCGTAGTGCTGACTCCGAACGATTTGTTTCGGACGCTTGCGGTGACAATGCCGCGCCGGCTCGACCAATGGGCGTGCGGGGCTGGTTTTGCACAGACCCGTTCCGACTGGCTGGCGCGTGGTCCTCGGTCCGGCGACGCCATGATCGTACGGCTCGATCAGCAACATATCGAAGGCCGCTTCGAGACGCTGGACGAGGTCGGCCGCCTGGTGCTGCGCTTACCCGATGCAACGATCAAGGCGATCACTGCCGGTGAGGTTTTGGCGTTGGGCGGGACACACCGCGCTGAACCCCTTCAACGATGATGGCCGCATCCGGATCACACAAAGAACTCGTCTTCGCGCCTCTTGGTGGCGTTGGCGAGATCGGCATGAATTTGTCACTCTATGGCTTAGGTGACGGGCGGCGGAAATCGTGGCTGGCCATCGATCTTGGCGTTTCTTTCGCTTCCGAAGAGCATCTGCCCGGCGTAGATCTGATTCTTCCCGACATCCGATTTCTCGTTGAGGAACGCAAAAACCTTTCTGGCATCGTGCTTACTCACGCGCACGAAGATCATTTCGGCGCTCTGCTTGATCTGTGGCCGCGTCTCAAGGTGCCGGTCTATGCAACACCCTTTACTGCGGCCTTGCTCGAGGCTAAGCGCCTGAGCGAACCCGGTGCGCCGGAAATTCCCGTCACCGTCGTTAAACTCGGATCGCGTTTCAAAGTCGGTCTCTTCGACCTCGAACTTGTTTCCGTTGCTCATTCGATCCCAGAATCGAATGCGATCATCATCCGTACATCGCTCGGCAACGTTCTGCATACCGGCGACTGGAAAATCGATCCAACGCCGGTCGTGGGGGCGCCAACCGACGAGGGTAAACTCAGACGCCTTGGTTCGGAGGGTTGCCTGGCGCTGATCGGCGATTCCACGAACGCGGTTAGGGATGGTCGTTCGCCCTCGGAAGCTGATGTCGCTCAATCGCTCGCTGCGATTATCAAGGAGTCAAAGGGGCGTGTCGCCGTCACCACATTTGCCTCCAATGTCGCACGCATCCGTGCCGTGGCCGATGCCGCCCGCGCTTCTGAGCGCGAGCTTGTCGCCGTTGGCCGTGCCATGGAGCGCGTCATCCAGGTTGCGCGCGAAACCGGCTACCTTGAAAACGTGCAGGATTTTCGCGGCATCGATGTCTATGGCCACTTGCCGCCCGATAAAGTGGTAGCGCTGTGCACCGGCAGCCAAGGTGAACCGCGCGCCGCATTGTCCCGCATAGCCCAGGATGATCATCCCGATGTGACACTCAATAAGGGTGACCGCGTAATTTTTTCCTCACGCACAATTCCTGGCAACGAGAAGGCAGTCAGCCGCGTCGTCAACGGCCTTGTCGGACAAGGCATTGAGGTGATCACAGATCGCACCCATCTTGTTCATGTTTCCGGGCACCCGCGCCGTGCCGAGCTGGAAGACATGATTGGGTGGGTCAAACCGCAAATTCTCATCCCAGTTCACGGCGAGGCATTGCATCTCGCCGAGCATGCGGCGCTCGCCCGCACACTCGGCGTCGGGCACGTCATCATCTGCCGCGACGGCGACGTAGTAAAAATCGCGCCGGGCATTCCGGTTATCATCGATGAAGTGCCCGCCGGTCAACTTTACAAGGACGGAGCAGTCTTGATTTCGGCTGAAGGTCGCACCGTTGCCGATCGTCGACGTATGAGCTTTTCAGGCCTTGTGACGATAGCAGTCGCACTCACGGAAAAAGGCGTGCTGGCGAGTGATCCCGAGGTAGAGATGTTCGGAATCCCCGAGACGAACGCTGCCGGCGAGGACATGAGCGATCTTGCTTACGACGCGGCAATTGAGACGTTCGAGAGCCTGCCAAAGCCGCGCCGGCGTGACCCGGATGCCGTAGCCGAAGCCATCCGGCGCGGTGTACGCGCGGCACTCTCTGCCAAATGGGGAAAGAAGCCGATCTGCCAGGTTCACGTACTAACGGTATAATGGAATAGGTGACACCATGATCGGCAAGCTCAATCATGTCGCAATTGCCGTGCGCGACATTAAAAAAGCGGTGGGTATTTATCGCGACATACTCGGTGCAACGGTATCGGCCGCAGTGCCCCAACCTGAGCATGGGGTCACGACGGTTTTTGTCGCGCTGCCAAATACCAAGATCGAGTTACTCGAACCGTTAGGGGCGGATTCCCCAATCACAAAATTCCTCGATCGCAACCCTGACGGCGGTATTCACCATGTATGCTATGAAGTAAATGACATTCGCGCCGCCAGTGATGCGCTCAAGAGCACTGGCGCTCGGGTTCTTGGCGACGGCGAGCCCAAGACTGGCGCGCATGGAAAGCCGGTACTGTTTCTCCACCCGAAAGACTTTTGCGGCACGCTGGTCGAACTCGAACAGGCCTAATCCGCGTGTCAATCACAACAGCGATCGCCATTTATTTCTTGATCTGGTGGATCACGCTGTTCGCGGTCCTGCCTTTCGGCGTGCGCAGCCAGGTAGAAGGTGGGGCGGTCGCGCCCGGAACCGATCCCGGCGCGCCTGCGATTCCGCGGCTTGGCACTAAACTGCTTTGGACGACGGTGATTGCGACTATCATCTTTGCGCTCTGTTACGTCGTCTATACGCGTCGACTCATCACCCTCGACGATCTTGCAAGTCTGTTCGGAATATTGCGCTGAACAAAAAAGCCGCAGTTGACTAAGGAGAACAAATAAAGAACGCTACAACGGCTCGGATTCGACCGACAGTTCAGCAACTTGCGGAGGAGCGGTGAGGGAGAGTGTGGGAATCCTGGCTGCGATCCTGTCCAGCGCCTTTGGCGGCATGGCCGGTGCGGTGACCAGGTTCGCAGTCAGCACGATCGACCCGGTGACCATCGCAGCTTTCCGCTTCGGCATCGGGTTAGTCCTGCTGCTACCGATCGCGCTTTTGCTGGCGAAGAAATGGCCGCGGGGGAGGGATCTGTTGCCGATCGTTTTACTCGGCATTGCATTCTTCGCGGCGTTCTTCATCGTTTACAATATCGCATTGTCCTACACGACAGCCGCGCGCGGGGCGCTCGCATTGTCCACACTGCCGTTGCAGACGATGGCAGTCGCGGCATTGCTAGGCGTCGAACCTTTGACGGCGCGAAAGACATTCGGCGTCTTGATCGCGATGAGCGGTGTGGCATTGGCGCTGATCGCTGGCTTGGCCGACGCGCCGACCGGCGCGGTCCGCGGCGATCTCATCATGCTTGCCGGAACGCTCTGCATGGCTTTCTACAATGTCTGGTCGCGGCCGTTCATCGCACGCTCGGGCGCGCTCGCTTACGTGACCATTGGAATGGCCTCGGGTGCCGCTGTCCTTGTTGCTTTCGCTTTGTCAACCGGTGGCATTGCCGTTGCGGTAAATTTTGGCATCGCGCAGTGGCTTGCGGTTCTATACCTTGGAGTGTTTGGCGGTGCGGCGGCGTTTTACCTTTGGGTGTTTGCCCTCGAGCGAACGACCCCGACACGTGTTGCAAATACGATGACCGTTAATCCTTTGGCAGCCTCGCTGCTCGCCGCGGTTTTGGTGAACGAGCCAATCGGTACTAATCTCATTGTTGGCCTTATCGCTGTTGCAGCTGGAATTTGGCTAGCGTCGACCGCCAGCACTGTCCGGATGAGTGTCAAAGAATAGACGATTGCCCTATGGGCCATTTTGAATTTGCTTGGCACGCTCAATGCTCAAAGGCCGCCGGGGCGCAAAGAATTCAAAAATACAAGAATGGGGAATGGAACCAGCAAAGCGACAACGGGTTGTTGGGAAATAGCGTGGTTGGCTCAGGCCGGCCGTGCTTCAGCGCCGGACGGCTCACCCCCCTCCCCCCGACAGACGCCGTCCGGCGCCCTTTGAATAGCATTTTCAATATCTTGCGGTAATTATGTAAATTAAAAAAAGAGCAGGGCTGATGCCCTGCTCTGATATTCTTTGCCTCTGTACGCCTATCAAACCCGCTGTGGGCGTGGCGCTTTGAAATCCTCCCAAGACTTGGACCGCAACCGCTTTCGAGTTGAGCGGCTCGCTCTCTGGCGGTAGGCACCGTATAGCGCCTTACCTATTGGATGTCATCATCGATGCGCTTGTCTTTTACCGGCCGATCCGGTTTCACTCGGTGTCTTTCGTCACCGCCGATTCCCGAGCGAGATCAATGCGTCTATCGCGGTTCTTCTTACCAATTTTGCGCGAGACGCCGAAGGAAGCCGAAATTGTTTCCCACCGGTTGATGTTGCGCGCGGGGATGATGCGGCAGGAGGCCGCAGGCATCTATGCCTTTCTGCCGCTCGGCCTTCGGGTTCTGGAGAAAGTGTGCGACATCGTGCGCGAGGAGCAAAATCGCTCCGGAGCCATCGAGATGCTTATGCCGACCATCCAGTCTGCGGACCTTTGGCGGGAAAGTGGGCGGTATGATGTCTACGGTAAGGAGATGCTGCGCATCAAGGACCGCCACGAGCGGGAGATGCTCTTTGGCCCCACCAACGAGGAAATGGTCACTGAAATCTTCCGCGCGTATGTGCGCTCGTACAAAGATCTTCCGCTCAATCTCTATCACATTCAATGGAAGTTCCGCGACGAGGTGCGACCACGTTTCGGACTCATGCGCGGGCGCGAATTCCTAATGAAGGACGCCTATTCTTTTGATGTCGATCAAGCCGGCGCGACGCATGCCTATAATCGAATGTTCGTTGCTTATCTTCGCACCTTCGAGCGCATGGGGCTTAAGGCGATCCCGATGATCGCCGACACCGGGCCGATCGGCGGCAATCTATCGCACGAATTCATTATTCTCGCATCGACCGGCGAGAGCGAAGTTTATTGTCACCGTGACTATCTGGATTTTCCGATCCCTGGCGCGGACGTAAATTTCGATGATGTCAGTGCACTTCAGGCAATCGTGAACAAATGGACATCGCTTTATGCGGCGACCTCGGAAAAGCACAACGCGGCGACCTTTGCCACGCTGTCCACCGAAAAACAGGTGTCCGCCCGCGGCATCGAGGTCGGGCATATTTTTTATTTCGGCACCAAGTATTCCGAGCCGATGAAGGCCGTCGTCGCCGGGCCCGACGGCGGCGAGAAGCCGGTACATATGGGCTCCTACGGCATTGGTCCTTCTCGCCTCGTGGCGGCAATCATCGAGGCCCACCACGATGACGCCGGTATCAAGTGGCCGGAAGCGGTAGCGCCGTTTAAAGCGATAATCCTCAATCTCAAGCAGGGGGATAGTGCGACCGACAGGGCTGCCGAGACGCTCTATCGCGAACTCACGGGGAAGGGGATCGACGTCCTCTACGACGACCTTGATGCGCGTCCAGGTGCAAAATTTGCGACCGCGGACCTGATTGGTATCCCGTGGCAGGTTCTGGTCGGTCCAAAGGGCCTCGCCGAAGGCAAAGTCGAAGTGAAGCGGCGTATGGATGGGGGCCGCGAGCTTATGACCCCGGCCGATGCGGTGGCGCGCCTGATGCAATGAACCTGTGTGCATCGCCCGTTGTGTGGGCGATAAGGTCTGGCCTCATTCTGCCGGAATCTGATGAAATCCGAGTACCGGAGGGGAGTTGATGACTGCGCCGACCGGGACGAGGCCGTTTGCCTCATTCGAATGGATGCTTTCGTTGCGCTACTTGCGAGCGCGGCGCAAGGAAGGATTTATCTCGATCATTGCCGGATTCTCATTCCTCGGCATCATGCTTGGCGTTGCCACCTTGATTATCGTCATGGCCGTGATGAACGGCTTCCGCAATGAGCTGCTTGACAAGATCCTCGGCCTCAACGGCCATCTTTTGATCCAGCCGCTGGAGTCTCCGCTGACCGACTGGCAGCAGGTGGCGGAGCGCGTCAATGGTGTCACCGGCATTCGGCTTGCCGCTCCGATCGTCGAGGGTCAGGCGCTCGCATCTTCGCCGTTCAATGCCTACGGTGTTCTGGTGCGCGGCATCCGCTCAGCGGATCTGACCAAGCTCACGTCGATTGCCAATAACGTCAAGCAAGGCACGCTCGAGGGTTTCGACGAGGGGCAGGGGCTTGCGATCGGAAAAAGGCTTGCCGATCAATTATCCTTGCGCGCCGGCGACTCGCTCACGCTCGTCGCACCGCGTGGCGCGGTGACGCCGATGGGCACGACACCACGGATCAAGGCCTACAAGGTTGCTGCCGTGTTTGAAATCGGAATGTCGGAATACGATTCCGCGATCGTCTTCATGCCGCTGCCAGAGGCGCAAGCCTATTTCAACCGCGCCGGCGATGTCACCGCGATCGAGGTCTACACCAACAACCCAGACAAGGTGGCGGGTTTTCGTAAACTTGTCGCCGATGCGGCACAGCGGCCAATCTTCATGGTTGATTGGCGTCAGCGCAACGCAACCTTCTTTAATGCCTTGCAAGTCGAGCGCAATGTGATGTTTTTGATCCTTACCCTGATCGTGCTCGTTGCGGCGCTCAACATTATTTCCGGCTTGATCATGCTCGTGAAGGATAAAGGCCGGGACATCGCCGTGCTGCGCACCATGGGGGCGACACAGGGCGCGGTCATGCGCATCTTTCTCATCACCGGAGCCTCGATTGGCGTCGTTGGTACAATCCTTGGTTTCGTTGTTGGCACGATCGTTTGTCTTAATGTCGAATCGATACGCCAATTTCTTTCCTGGCTCACCAGCACGGAATTGTTTTCGCCCGAACTCTACTTTTTGTCGCGATTGCCCGCCGACATGGACACAGGCGAGACTGTCGCCGTTGTTGTGATGGCGCTTTCGCTGTCGCTCTTGGCGACGCTTTATCCGTCGTGGCGCGCAGCGCGCCTCGATCCGGTCGAAGCGCTGCGCTACGAGTGAGCCGGACGATGAGCGAGCCTAACCCGGTCATCTTCCTGCATTCGGTTGAGCGACGTTATCATCAGGGCGATGCCGATCTGCATATTCTCAAGGGCGCCGATCTCGCGGTCTGGATGGGTCAATCGGTAGCGCTGATTGCGCCATCAGGCGCCGGAAAATCGACGCTGCTGCATATTGCCGGACTGCTCGAGCATCCCGATGGCGGCGAGGTCTATATCGATGGTGTCGCCACTTCGACGCTGCCGGACACCGAACGCACGCAGATCCGCCGCACCGATATTGGTTTCGTCTATCAGTCACACCACCTTCTGCCGGAATTCTCCGCAGTCGAAAACGTGATGTTGCCGCAGATGATCCGCGGCTTGACTCGCGGCGAGGCACGCAACCGCTCGATCGAGCTGCTGACATATCTGGGGCTGAAAGCCCGCTTGACGCATCGGCCGGCGGAACTTTCCGGCGGCGAGCAGCAGCGTGTCGCCATCGCGCGCGCGGTGGCGAACGCGCCGCGCATTCTGTTGGCCGATGAACCAACCGGTAATCTCGACCCACATACCGCGGATCGGGTCTTCGATACCCTCCGCCAGCTCGTTCGCGCCTCAGGTCTTGCGGCGATTGTTGCCACCCATAATCTCGATCTTGCCCAGCGCATGGACCGTCGGGTTACCATTCGTGAGGGGGCAATCATTGAAGTTGATTAAGTGATTGATATGGTTAAGTTTATTTCAGTGACGATGTCGCTTGACTAGGAACATAAAGGGAACTATGTTCACTCCTTGTTCTTAAGGAGATTCGCATGTTTCGGGCCGTCGTCGAAGAAGCCGCCGCGCTGACATCAATTGCTCTGTTTCTCGGAATGATCGCCATCTGGGCGCAAGTCATCGCTACCCTTTAACAGCCACCACCGCACATAAACGAGAAGTTGCGCTTCCCCGAGCGCTCCCCGCGCGTCCTGACCAGTTTCGAAGTCCTACGGGTGTTCGGATTGTCCACGTCATCGGGCCTAGCAAAACCGTAAAGACGCGCGACAACCGGCCGCAACCTGGCCATGACCGCGGGGCCCTGGGGAAAACTGGGGTAGCACCGGCACAGGCACCGATCGCGGTGGACAAATGCGTCTCGATCCGCACCATCGCGGGATGCTCGAGAATCACGGCACCCGGCAATTTTCCAAGACCGGTTTTGTGCACTTGCGCGTGCACTCGTCCTATTCGTTGCTCGAAGGCGCGTTGACGATTTCGCGTCTTGCAGAGCTTGCGACAGACGACCACCAGCCTGCTTTGGCGCTTACCGACACCGGAAACATGTTTGGTGCCCTCGAATTTTCTGAGAAAATGGCGAGCGCCGGTATTCAGCCGATCATCGGCTGCTGTCTTTCGATTGATTTTAGCGATCATGAACGCGATATGCGCGCGAATGGCCATGCGATAACGCATCCAAGACTTGTCCTCCTGGCCGCGCGCGAAGAAGGCTATCGCAGCTTAATGCGACTCAATTCACGCGCCTTTCTCGAGACGCCTTCAAACGAGACACCGCATTTGAAGTTCGCCTGGCTCGACGGCGAAACGGAAGGAATGATCGCACTCACCGGCGGACCGTGGGGGTGCCTCGATCTACCTATCGTCGGTGGTCAGCAAGAACTCGCC
>JACQTM010000341.1 GCA_016210825.1 Hyphomicrobiales bacterium | reverse complement strand
GCCGCCCACGCCGTTAACCACCAGCGTCGCGCCGATCAAGTCAGGGGCGACGCGGTGAACGGAGCGATCGAAGAAGCTGCGGCCGAGCTTCATTTGGCGTTTTTTAGGCTCCGCCATTGATGATAAAATGTTGATCAAATGATGTGGACATTGGGCAACAGTATTCTGTGACTTCTCAGCAACATCTTTAGAACATTTAAGTCATGGCACCACGTCCTCTGGCCCGCGCCGCGATTTGGCCATACCGCTCACTGAGACCGAAGCCAGTTACAAGCCGTTGCCGGGCTTGGCGGTTTTCCGCCGGTTTGGCGCGCAGGGGCGGGGGCCCTGGACGCCTATGGACGCCACGACAAATCTGAAAGCGAAGTTGCCCAGCCGCCACGCTACGGAGGGGCCCGATCGCGCCCCGCACCGGTCCTTCTACTACGCGATGGGGCTGACAACCGCGCAGATCCACCAGCCCTTCGTCGGCGTTGCCACCTGTTGGAACGAAGCTGCCCCGTGCAACATCGCGTTGATGCGCCAGGCCCAGGCGGTGAAGAGGGGCGTGGCGGTTGGCGGCGGCACGCCGCGCGAATTCTGCACCATCACCGTCACCGACGGCATCGCCATGGGCCATGCCGGGATGAAGTCGTCGCTGCCCTCGCGCGAGGTCATTGCCGATTCCGTCGAGCTGACCATGCGCGGCCATTGTTACGATGCGCTGGTCGGCGTCGCCGGCTGCGACAAATCGCAGCCCGGGATGATGATGGCGATGTGCCGCCTCAACGTGCCGTCGATCTATATCTACGGCGGCTCGATCCTTCCCGGCACTTTCAAAGGCCAGCCGGTTACCGTGCAGGACGTGTTCGAAGCGGTCGGCAAGCATTCGGTCGGCCAGATGTCGGATGCCGATCTCGAGATTCTGGAACAAAACGCCTGCCCGTCGGCCGGCGCCTGCGGCGCACAATTCACCGCCAATACGATGGCGACCGTGTCGGAGGCGATTGGCCTTGCGTTGCCCTATTCGGCTGGCGCGCCCGCCCCTTACGAGATCCGAGACAAGTTTTGCATGATCGCGGGCGAGCAGGTCATGGAATTGCTGATGAAGAATATTCGTCCGCGCGACATCGTCACCCGCAAGGCGCTGGAGAACGCCGCCGCGGTCGTCGCCGCGACCGGCGGCTCCACCAATGGCGCGCTGCATCTTCCCGCCATTGCCAATGAATGCGGCATCGAGTTCACGCTGTTCGACGTCGCCGAAATCATGAAACGGACACCTTATATCGCGGATTTGAAACCAAGCGGCCGTTATGTCGCCAAGGATATGTACGAGGCTGGCGGCGTGCCCTTGCTGATGAAGACGTTGCTCGATCACGGCTTCCTGCATGGCGACTGCCTGACGGTTACGGGCCGCACCATTGCCGAAAACCTGAAGTCCGTGAAGTGGAATCCGGATCAAGATGTCGTGCGTCCCGCCAACAAGCCGCTGTCGCCGACCGGCGGTGTGGTCGGCCTGAAGGGCAACCTCGCGCCCGAAGGGGCGATCGTCAAAGTGGCGGGCATGGAGGGACAGAAATTCACCGGGCCGGCGCGCTGCTTCGACAGCGAAGAGGCTTGTTTTGAGGCCGTGAAGAACAAGACATACAAGGAAGGCGACGTGCTCGTTATTCGCTACGAAGGTCCGCGCGGCGGTCCCGGAATGCGCGAGATGCTCTCGACCACCGCGGCGCTCTACGGCCAGGGCATGGGCGGCAAGGTGGCACTGATCACCGACGGGCGGTTCTCCGGCGCGACGCGTGGTTTCTGCGTCGGTCATGTCGGTCCGGAAGCGGCGATCGGCGGCCCGATCGCGCTCGTCCGCGACGGCGACATTATCGAGCTCGACGCCGAAAAAGGCGTGCTCAATGTGAAGCTGTCCAACGACGAGCTTGCCAAACGCAAGGCGCAATGGAAGCCGCGCGAGGGCGAATTCGGTTCCGGTTATCTCTGGAAATACGCCCAGCAGGTCGGGCCCGCGGTGAACGGCGCCGTGACGCATCCGGGCGGCAAGGGTGAGAAACAGTGCTATGCGGATATCTAAGATTGCCGCAGTCTCTGGTCTGACGGCGCTCGGCGCAGGGCTGGTGTTCGTGCACGCCTATGCCTTTGACGGCACGCGTTCGCCGAATACGCCGATCGCACCGTCGGCTGCGGCCCTTGGCGGCAGCACGGCGCTTGCGCCGGTCCAGCCGCTCCGCGCGCCCGCGCTCACGCCGATGGAGGCGTTTCGCACCGGCGCGCACGCGCTTAAAGTTGGCGAAAACGCGAAGGCGCTCAACTCGCTGCAATACGCCGCCGACAAGGGCCATGCCATTGCGCAGTGGAAGCTTGGACGCATGTATGCGCTCGGCGACGGCGTGCAGCAAAACGATCTGCGCGCCTTCCAGTATTTCAGCCGCGTCGCCGACGGCCATGCCGATGACAGCCCGGAATTGCCGCAGGCGCGTTTCGTCGCCAACGCCTTTGTCCAGCTCGGTCGTTACTATCTGGAAGGCATCCCGAACACGGATGTGAAAGCCGATCCCGAGCGCGCGCGCGAGATGTTCTCCTACGCCGCTTCCTATTTCGGCGACGCCGACGCGCAATATAATCTTGCCCGGCTCTACCTCGACGGTACCGGCGCACCGCTCGATGCGCGCCAAGCGCTGCGCTGGCTCGGCCTCGCCGCCAACAAGGGTCAGTACCGCGCGCAGGCGCTGCTCGGTCAGCTGCTATGCTCGGGCGAGCACGTCACCCGACAGCGCGCGCGCGGCCTGATGTGGCTCACGCTCGCGCGCGACAGTGCCGGCGCGAACGACAAGCGCATCGCCGAAATGCACGCCGCCGCGTTCCAGCAGGCGAACGACGACGAGCGCGCGATGGCGCTGGTCTATCTCGAGCGCTGGCTCAAGACCCGCCGCGAGTAAGCGGCCGATCGTCAAGCCGCGGAACTACCACGCGGTTACCACGACATCCAAACCGGCTGCAGTGAGCGCGGTCGCGCGCGCTTTCATCCAGCCTTTGGTGAATTCAGCGGCATCGGCCGGGGCCTTGGCCTTGTAGGCCGTCCATGCCGCCGCGAGCACATCCTGCCGTTTGATCAGCGCGGCATTATGCTTCTCGTGTTCGGCGGTCCAGACCTTGCGCTCCTTGTAGTACCGCACGGCGCCCTCGTGCATGGGGATTGCCCAGGCGAAGACTTGGCGCTTGAGATCCCATCCGGTATTCCCCGGCGCGCCGTCCTTGTAGTCGTTGAACAGCTCGACCATCGCTTTCGTCATGTTGTAGACGAGCTCAGTATCGGTCACCTTCATCGTCATCAGTACCGGATAGGGATAAGTCGCTGCTTCCGCCTTCTTGTCCTTCGACAGGTCGGCGCCCTCGGTTCCGAACGCGGGAACGAAAAACGGTGCGACCTTATTCACGCGCGCCCAGCCCGCTTTGTCGCTGTGCGGGAAGATCGGATAGTGGATGCCGCGCGGCGACGATGCGATCTTGAAGGCGTTGCCCGAGATCGTCGAGGCAAATGCGGCGTCGACTTGATTGTTGATGACGCCGTCCATCGCGGCACCGAACCCGCCGAATTCGACCTTCTTGACGTCGTTCCAGGTGAGGTTGGCGAAGGCAAGTAACGCCGTGATGTTCTGATTAAGCGCCGGCGAGCCGACGACCCAGGCCACGCGTTTGCCCTTCAGATCCGCGGCGCTTTTGATGTTGGCGTCTTTCGCCGTGACGATGGTCAGCAGCGCGTCGGAATTGTTGAGGATGAGCGAGCGCACGGCCTGCGGACCCCAATCGGGCGCGCCGAATTCATAGACGCCTTCCTGCGCAAGATAACTGCCGCCAACCCCGTTGGCGGAGAACGGCACCTTGCCGTCGCGTAGCGGAATGTTGCGCGAGACGTCGTTCTTGCCCGGCAGCACGCGCAAATTGACTTGCAACTTGTTTTTCAGCGCATTGCCGATAGCGACTGCCTGGTTGTATCCGCCGGAACCGACGTCATAGGCGGTCCACGTCAGCGTTTCCGGTAGCTTAATCGATTGCGCGGCCGCAGGTCCCGCGGCTACGGCCGCGAGCACAACGGCGAGGGATGCGATGGTCCTTGTCATGGCGATGTCCTCTCTCTTTTCCTTTCGGCTTTTTTCACGAACGTGAAGGTCAGTAGAATACCCAAGATAATCAATCCCGCGCCCGCGGCGAGATTTCCCGCGAATGATAGCCCAGTCAGGCGCGGCGCCGGCGCCGCAAGCAAGAACCCGCCCGCGATCATGGCGAGGCGCGCGATCCATCCCCCGGCGTGCCTTGGGATCATGCCGATACCCAGGACGTAGCCCTGTAACGCGGCGGCAATGGAAAAAATACCAAGAAATGCCGCGCAGATGGACAGCGTCACGGTCGCAGGGTCGCCCTTGAACAGCAATGCGGGATTGAGCACGAAGCAGAACGGCACGAGATAGATCGCCGTTCCGAGCCGGACTGATTGTATGCCGATCCGCATCGCGGAGACGCCGGCGAGCGGCGCTGCGGCAAAGGTCGCGAGCGCGACCGGTGGCGTAATGAAGGAGACCATTCCCCAATACAAGATGAATAAATGCACCGCGAGCGGATCGAGCCCGGCGCGGATGAGCGGCGGCGCCAGCACGATCGCAAGGAAAATATAACAGGCCGTCACGGTCATCCCCATACCGAAGATGAAACTTGTGATCGCGCCCATGACCAGCAGCACGAGCGGCGCGCCACCGGCGAGATAGACGAGATCGTTGGCGAGCGTCCCGGCAAGTCCGGTCACCGACAGTGCGCCGATGATAAATCCGACCGCCATGAGGATCGCGGCGAGCGACGCCAAATCGCGCGCCACCGCGACCGCGAATTCGGTCAATTGCGCGAGATTCATGCGGTGGCGCGGCAGCGCCTGATTGATCGCAATCAGCAGGGCGGTCGCCCAGAACGGCGCCAGCGCCTCCTGCTGCAGCGAGACGAGCAGGAAGACGAGGAGCGCAAACACGGGAATATAGAACCAGCCCTCGGCCATCACCGCGCCAAACTGCGGCAATTCGGATTGGCGCATGCCGCCAAGCCCAAGCCGCGCCGAATAGGCGTCAACTTGGATAACAAGCGCGATGTAGAACAGCAGCGCCGGAATGGTCGCGGCAAGTGCGATCTCGCCATACGACCTGCCGAGAAACGACGCCATGACAAACGCGGTTGAGCCCATCACTGGCGGCATCAACACGGCACCGGTCGAGGACACCACCTCAACCGCGCCGGCATAGTCGGCGCGAAAGCCCGTGCGTTTCATCGCCGGAATGGTGACGACACCGGACGTGATCACGTTGGAAATAACGCTGCCGCTGATCGAGCCCTGTAATGCGCTCGAAATGATGCCGACTTGCGCCGCCCCGCCGCGCCAGCGCCCGACCAGGGCGAAGGCGAGATCGTTGAAGAACTTCCCGCCTCCAGTGTAGTTGAGCGCGACGCCAAAAACGATGAAGCCGACCACGATTTCGGCGAACGCGCGCATCGGAATGCCGAACGCCGATTCCGCGCTCACTAGATGATAGGCGAGCGTATCGCTGAACGGCTGCGGATTGCCCTTGAGCGGATTGGGTATCGAACCGGCAACAAGGGGATAAAGCGAAAATGACGCGACGATGATCGTCATCGGCCAGCCGCTGGTCCGGCGCAGTGCTTCAAGGATAGCGAGCCAGAGCACGCCTGAGAAAACCTTCGCGAGCGGCGGGGCGTTGTATTCCCAGCCTTCCGAGAGAATGCGCTCGCCCTGGTAAGCAAACCAAAGCAACAACGTAAAGACGAGTGCGGCAATGCACCAATCGTACCAAGGCGTCGGTGCATCGATGCTGCGAGTGGCGGGAAAGACCAGAAAGATAAGCGGAAATAACGTAGCGGCGAGCAGGAAGAGATATCGATTTTCGATAAACACGATGCCGGCAAAGAGCTGCAGATTGAGCAACTGATTGAGCGACAGCAGTGTCGCCGCGATCGCGGCCGTTGCAAATAAAATACGAGCTGCGCCCGCGAGCGACCGTCCCGCCAATTCATCGATCATCCGCACAGGCGCGGCGTCGCCGGCATGTCGCGCGGACGCCGGCTTCTGCGGCTCGCTCACATGTCCTCCCGCAACGCCCGTTCTTGCGCGCTTAACTTGCGCGTCTTGAGACGGAAATTGTCCGGCTTCCCCTCCGGGCGTTCACCCGCATTTCGCACTATCGTGGGAAGCGAGGCAAGCGCGCGCTGTGGCGCGTCCGATGGGACTATTGCTCACGGCAATGATTCATGCGGCTGGGCGCGGGTGTCGACAAGTGCTGCGGCGCACCAATGTCGGATCGAGGCCCTAGCGTTGCACCTCGATGTCGAGGTCGACATAGACCGGGACGTGATCCGACGGCTTCTCCCAGCTGCGAACGTGCTTGTCGACGCCGGCGGCGCTAAGGCGGTCGGCCGCCTGGGCCGACAGCAGCAGGTGATCGATGCGTAGCCCGTTGTTCTTCTGCCAGGCGCCGGCCTGATAATCCCAAAATGTGTAGAGGCTCGCGGTGTCGGTTGTCGCGCGCACGGCATCGATCAAGCCGAGATTGACGAGTGCGCGAAATTTTTCACGGGTTTGCGGCCGGAACAGCGCGTCCTCGATCCATGCCGGCGGGTCGTAAACGTCCTCCGGTGCGGGAATAACGTTGAAGTCGCCCGCCAAGACCAGCGGTTCTTCCAGTTTAAGTCGTTCGTACGTGTATTTAATAAGACGATCCATCCAGCTTATTTTGAATGGATATTTGTCTGAATTTACCGGATTTCCATTGGGCAGATAGAGGCACGCAATGCGCAACCCGCCTGCTGCTGTGGAAATCACCGCCTCAATGAAACGAGCATGGTCGTCACGGTTGTCGCCGGGCAATCCCAAGATCACCTCGTCGAAGCGATACTTCGACAGGATGGCGACGCCGTTGAAAGTTTTCTGCCCATGGATCGCGAGATTGTAACCGAGCGCTTCCAGCGGTGCGCGCGGGAATGCCTCATCGACGCATTTGGTCTCCTGTAGGCAAGCGATGTCCGGTTGGCGCTCGGACAGCCAGGCGACGAGATTTTCGATGCGCTGCTTGATTGAGTTGACGTTCCAGGTCGCGATGCGCATTGGCGAATTGCTTACCATTGATTGAAAATGTGCCGAGCGGCCGTTATGGAGCAGGCACGCGGTAACCATGCCGGACTGTTCCGTCGCGTGGTAGCCCGAAACCCCCCCAAAATCCGCCGCCAGTCACAGCGATATGAACCGGATTTAATGCAGTTTTATGGGGTTTATGCTAGGAACACGCTCACGACCGGCCGGAGGCCGATTGGCACCATGGCAAAAAAAGAAATCCGGGGCTGGGACCGTTTGCACGGCTTCCTGCGGGCGCTGCCGGGCTGGCCGGTGTTGACAAAGCGCCGGTGGGCAATCGCGGGATGCGCGCTGCTCACCGTGCTCGTGCTGGCCGTCGCCGGCCGGACGTTATGGACATCGAGCGGATCGGCGCAGAACGCCCAGCAACGCACCCGCGTGGTTCCGGTCGAAGTTGCGACCGCCGAGAAAAAAACCGTTCCGGTTCGGCTCGAAGCGCTGGGGACTGTCACCCCGATGGCCACCGTCGCGATCAAGGCGCGGGTCGAATCAGTCATTACTGCCGTGCATTTCGATGATGGCGCGCGTGTCAAGCAAGGTGACCTGCTGTTCACCCTCGACAGCCGGCAGATTGAAGCGGAGATGAAGCGCGTTCAAGCAGTCATTGACGGGGCCGAGGCACAACTTGAGCAAGCGGACCGGGACGTCAAGCGATATACCGAACTCGTCGCCAAAAACGCGACAACCCAGGTTACGCTCAACAATGCACAAACTCAGGTCAACATTTCGCGCGCCACGGCCGAGTCCAACAAAGCGACGCTTGAAAATTTAAAGGTTCAGCTCGATTTCACGTCGATCCGTGCGCCGATCGCGGGCCGCATGAGCGCCGCAAACGTCAAGATCGGCAATTTCGTGCGCCCAAGCGATACCGCGCCACTCGCCACCATCATTCAATTGGCGCCGGTCTATGTCACGTTCACGGTCCCTCAGGCTTCTCTTCCCAATGTGCGTCGCGCCCTCTCAGCCGAAACGGCGACGGTCGAAACGATCGTTCCCGGCGAGGTTTTGCGCCCCGGCGGCCAGGTGACAATGATCGAGAATACGGTCGATCCGGCGACCGGCATGGTGACGATCCGGGCAACAATGCCGAACCGGGATGAAATTCTCTGGCCAGGCACGTTGGTGACGACGCAATTGACCCTGCGCGAAGAGCAGGCCGTGATCGTTCCATCCACGGCCGTGCAGGTCAGTCAATCCGGGAAATTCGTGTTCGTGGTCAAGAACGGCACTGCTAATGTGCAGCCCGTCAAGGTCGAGCGAATCCTCGACGAATACTCGGTCATCAGCGAAGGTCTGCAGGGTGGCGAAACCGTGGTCACCGACGGCCAATTGCTGTTGTCGAATGGCACGAGGGTTAATCCGCGCGGACCGAAGACTGGTAGCTGACTATGAATATCTCGGAAGTCTGCATTCGCCGTCCGGTCCTCACGACGCTGATGACCGCGTCGCTGATCGTCTTCGGCGCTTTCGCTTACCGGCTGTTACCGGTTGCGGCGCTTCCGGCAGTTGATTTCCCGACCATTAGCATCACCGCGAGCCTTCCCGGCGCCAGCCCGGAAACGATGGCGGCATCGGTCGCTTCGCCGATCGAACGGCAGCTTTCGACCATTGCCGGCATCACGTCGATGAATTCGTCGTCGTCGCTCGGTTCGACCCAGATCACAGTGCAGTTTGATCTAGCGCGCAATATCGATGGCGCCGCGCTCGATGTCCAAACCGCGCTATCGGTCGCCGCCCGCCGCCTGCCCGTGGAAATGACGACGCCACCGAGTTTTCGTAAGGTGAACCCCGGCGACTTTCCAGTGCTCTATATCAGCCTGCGGTCGCCGACCCTGCCGTTGTCCAAGATCAACGACTACGCCGAGACGGTACTCGCCCCACAGATTTCGCAATTGTCCGGCGTCGCGCAGGTGCTGGTCTATGGAGCGCAGAAGTTCGCCGTCCGTGTCCAGGTCGATCCGGTTGCGGCTGCGGCCCGCAACATCTCGCTCGACGATATACGTAACGTCATTGCCAAGACCAATTCTAACGCGCCGGTCGGCACGCTGAGCGGTCCAAAGCAGAACATCACGTTGCTGGCGACGGGCGCAATGGAGCATGCGGCCGACTATCGCAACGTCGTCGTCGCCTATCGCAACAGCGTACCGATCAAGCTGAACGATGTTGCCCGTGTCATCGACAGCGTCGAAAATGACAAGATCGCGACCTGGTTCAACGACGCGCGCGCTATTGTGCTCGCGATCCAGCGCCAGCCCGACGCCAACACCGTCGAGGTCGTGGATCTCGTGCGCGGCAAACTGCCGTCCATTCGCGCGCAAGTGCCGCCCTCGATCCAGATCGAACCGCTCTTCGACCGCTCGATTGGGATCCGACGGGCTGTCTTCGACGTGCAGGAGACGCTCGCAATCTCGATCTCGCTCGTCATACTTGTGATCTTCCTGTTTCTGCGTTCGGCGTCGGCGACCATCATTCCTGCGCTCGCGGTGCCAGTGTCGCTGATCGGTACCTGCGCGGCGATGTACGCCTTCGGTTTTTCCATCAACAACATGACGTTGCTGGCGCTGACGCTGTCGGTTGGATTCGTGGTGGACGATGCCATTGTCATGCTTGAAAACATCGTTCGCCACATCGAGGGCGGCATGCGGCCCTTCGAAGCCGCACTCAAGGGCTCGCGCGAGATCGGCTTCACCATCGTTTCGATTACCTTCTCGCTAATCGCGGTGTTCATCCCGGTTTTGCTGATGGGCGGCATCGTCGGCCGCGTCTTCCGCGAATTCGCCGTGACCATCTCGGTGGCGATCGTTGTCTCGGGCTTTGTTGCGCTAACGCTCACGCCGATGCTGTGCGCGCGCGTGCTGCGTGCGCACGACGACAAACATGTCAAGAAGCAGAATGCGGTGCTGCGCCTGTTCGAGCGGCTATTCCAGGCCGGGCTCAAGGCTTATGAATGGTCGCTCGATCGCGTGCTCGCGCGTAAATCGATCATGCTGGCCGTGACATTGCTCACCATCGTTGGCACGCTCGTATTGTATGTCGTCGTTCCGAAGGGCTTTTTTCCCAGCGAAGATACGGGCTTCCTCATCGGCGTGACGGAAGCTGCGACCGATACGGCGTTCCCGGCCATGGTCGAGCGCCAGCGCAAGGTCGCGGACATCGTGCGCGCGGATCGCGCGGTTGCGAATGTCAATTCCACGGTCGGCGCGGGCGGGCCAAACTCCACCGCCAATAGCGGGCGTATGTTTGTCGCACTCAAACCGCGCAACGAACGCGGCGAAAGCGCGGCGCAGGTGATCCAGCGTCTGCGCCAGAGCGCGAGCGTCGTCCCCGGAATTCAGATTTTTTTCCAAAGTATCCAGAACATCAATATCGGCGGGCGCATCTCAAAGAGCCAATATCAATACACGATGCAATCCAACGATACCGATGCGCTTTATCGCATCGCCCCCGAGATGCGCGAGAAGATTGCGCAGATTACCGGGCTGCAGGATGTTGCGACCGATCTCTACATCAAGAATCCGCAGATGATGGTGGAAGTGGACCGCGAGAAGGCCGCAGTCTATGGCCTTTCCGTCGATCAGATTCGTCAGGAATTGTACAACGCGTTCGGTTCGCGGCAGGTGGCAACGATCTATACGCCGGCGAACGACTATCAAGTCATCCTCGAAACCCTGCCGGCGTTTCAAAGCAGCCCGACCGATCTTTCGAAGATTTATCTGAAGACCAACGCCGGCAGTGCGACTAGCGGCAATCCCGGCGGAGGTGTGACCGGCGTCGGCACGCTGTCCGGCACGACAATTCCGCTCACAGCCGTGACCCGACTGGTGCCGTCGGTTGGTCCGCTTCAAGTCAATCACCAGGGCCAGCAGCCGGCGGTGACGATCTCTTTTAACCTCGTGCCGGGTTTCTCGCTCGGGCAGGCGGTGACCGAAATTCAGAACCTCGAGCGCGAAGAACGCTTGCCGGCGACGATTACGACCGGGTTTCAGGGCACCGCGCAGGTGTTCCAGGATTCGCTCAAAGGTCAGGGTATCCTGATCCTGGCCGCGGTGTTCGCCGCCTACATCGTGCTCGGCATTCTCTACGAGAGCTTCATCCATCCGATCACCATCATTTCCGGATTGCCGTCGGCGGGCATCGGCGCGATCCTGACACTTATCCTGTTCCAGATGGATTTGTCGGTGATCGCTATGATCGGCATCGTCATGCTCGTCGGCATCGTCAAGAAAAACGCGATCATGATGATCGACTTCGCAATCGAGCGCCGCCGTGTCGGCTTAAGCGCCGAAGCTGCGATCCGCGAAGCGTGTCTGCTGCGTTTCCGGCCGATCATGATGACGACGTTTGCCGCAATCTTCGGCTCGCTGCCGATCGCGCTCGGCACCGGTGCCGGAGCAGAGTTGCGCCAACCGCTCGGTGTGGCTGTCGTCGGTGGATTGATCTTGTCGCAATTGCTCACGCTCTACATCACACCGGTGATCTACCTCTATCTCGATCGCATCGACCGGCGCCTGAAACGTTCGCTCGAGCCACAGGTGGAAGAGGTCGAGGGTCAACCCAAGGACCGCCGCGCCGTCGCGGCCGAGTGAAGGTGAAATTCGCGTTTTGTGCCGAGCGAATTACGCTTGTGCTGTTGAAAAGTCGCGATGGCTTGATCCGTCACCGGCGTGACACATCCGCACTCATACTTATCTCGTAGCTTTAACAAGATTTTGGTCATCTACGGCAGTGGGTCACGATGCCCTATGTGGTGGATGGCGCATTGCCACGGCGTTCGGACCTGATAAATATTCGTGATGATGCTCCGGCGGTTCGGATCAACACAAAAAGTAGCCTTGGCCGTGGCGACGGCCTTCTTCGTTTTCGCGGGTATATTTCCGCCGGCAATCGAGCTTCAGGCGGCCAAGCAACGCACGCCTTCGGCGGCGCAAAAAAAAGAGGCGCCACCCCCTCCGCAGCGCGCGCCCCTGCCGCCACGCGAACCTTTTACCGTCGAGCAGCAGGCGACCGCGGTTATTCCGGGAATGCCGGACGTGCGCTTCTGGTCGGATTCGGAGGCCGACTTCATTCGCGCGTTGCCCGCGCTTCCAGGTCCATGGCTGATCCTATCCACCGGAGGCGGCGATGGCGCCTTTGGCGCCGGCTTGCTCAATGGCTGGACGGAAACCGGGAAACGGCCGTCATTCTCCGTTGTCACGGGCGTGAGCGCCGGCGCTTTGATGGCGCCCTATGCATTTGCCGGTTCGCAATACGACAAGCAACTGAAGGACTCATACACCAGCATCAACGCTGGCGATGTTTTCGAGCTCGGTGGGCGGGGCGAGAGCCTTCTCGATACTTGGCCGCTCAAGGATCTAATCGCGAAATGGGTAACGCCGCAATTGGTCGCCGACATCGCCATCGAGCATAATCGCGGACGGCGGTTGTTCATCCTGACGACGAATCTCGATGCCGAGCGCTTCGTCGTTTGGAATATCGGCGCCATTGCCGCACGTGGCGGGGAGCCAGCGCTCAATTTAATCCGCCAGGTCCTGCTCGCGTCGGCCAGCATTCCGGGCGCTTTTCCACCCGTGCTGATTAATGTGCAAGCGGGTAGCGTGCGCTTTCAGGAGATGCACGCCGACGGCGGTCTTGGCGCGCAATTCTTCGTGGCGCCGGAACGCATGCTGGCAAGCACCAGCACCTACAAGCTGCCGGCAACGGAGCTCTTTATCATCGTCAACACCGGGCTGACGAGGGACTTCATCATCACCGAGCGCACGACGATAACCGTGCTTGGCCGCGCCGTGTCGGCGGCGATCAAAGCAGCCATTCGCGTGCTGATCGACCGCACCTATACAGCCGCCAAGCGCAGCGGCGTTGGCTTCAATCTTGCTTATGTCGAGCCCTCGTTCCAACATGAGAGCCACGGGGCTTTCGATCCGGACTACATGAAGGCATTGTTTGCATTCGGCGAAGAAAAAGGACGCAAGGGCAATTATTTTCATGAACCTCCGGACTACGCCAATCCACACAATACCGGAGCGCCCATGAAGTAATTTGAAGGGGGATCGTCGAGGGAGCTTGAACCATGACGAAATGTCTGTCGCGGGTTTCATCTTGTCTTGCCATCAGCATTCTTGGCGCCGGTCTGTTCGCGGCGCCGGCGACGGCGCAGTCGCGCTACGATGGCTTTTGGAGCGTGCTGATCATCACCGAGAGGGGCACGTGCGACCGTGCCTATCGTTATCCGATCCGGATTTTCCATGGCCGTGTCGACCACGCCGATCCCGCAAATACCTCCTTCAACATTAGAGGGCGCGTCACCGGAAACGGCGGCGTTCGCGTCAGCGTCAGTCGTGGCGATAAACGGGCCGACGGTTCCGGCAGGCTATCGGGCAACGGCGGGGGCGGCCGATGGAAAGCGGTGTCAGGCGGCGAATGCTCGGGTCAATGGACCGCCGAAAAGCGCGGCTCACTATAGCGCGAAGCTCGTGCCGCAGCCGCAGGACGCTTTCGCGTTTGGATTGTTGATCTTGAAGGCGGCGCCGATCAGGTCGTCCACGAAATCGATCTCGGCCCCGGACATGAATCCGAGCGAAACCGGATCGATCAGCACGGTCGCGGCGTCGCGCGCGATGACGATGTCGTCGTCGGCTTTCGCGCGCTCGACATCGAATTTGTATTGAAAACCCGAACAGCCACCGCCCTCGACGCTGACGCGCAGCATGGCGCCGTCCGGCTCGCGCCTGAGGATGTCGCCGATCTTGCGCGCGGCGCGTTCGGTAACGGTGACATTGGGCGTCATGGGCGTCTCGTTCATTCCACTTCCCACCTGATCCGGCGGTCCGCGATTGCCAGAATGCTCCTGCAATAGTTAAGTGCGCCCCAATTCGGCGTCAATGCATGTGGTCTGCCCCCAGCATTTGGTTCCAAAATGTCAGGAAAAGTCAGCCCACAAGCGTATCATGGCGAGCGGTCGGGCATGGCGGTTGATACCCGGGAACGCGCGATTTTCGCCTGCGACCCGCGCGAGAGCCGGGGACGGCAGCATCCGGAGCCGCCCAGCGTCTCGCGTAGCGCCTTTCGCCGCGATTGCGACCGTATCATCCACGCCACGGCGTTTCGGCGGCTGCAGCACAAGACGCAAGTCTTCGTCGCCCACGAGGGCGACCACTACCGCACGCGCCTGACCCATACGCTGGAAGTCGCCCAGATTGCCCGCTCGCTTGCGCGCGCACTCGGGCTCGACGAAGACCTCGCCGAGACGCTCGCGCTCGCTCACGACCTTGGTCATCCGCCGTTCGGGCATGCCGGCGAGCGCGCGCTCGACGAATGCCTGAACGCCCATGGCGGCTTCGATCACAACGCCCAGACGTTGCGCGTCGTCAGCGTTCTCGAACGCCGCTATCCGGCCTTCGACGGCCTCAACCTCACCTGGGAGACGCTCGAAGGCCTCGTCAAGCACAACGGTCCGCTCACCGACCACGCGGGCACGCCGATCGGCCGGTATGCCGATTGCGGCTTGCCGCACGCGATCCGCCTGCATGCCGAAAACCAGGACCTGCAATTGTGGAGCTTCGCCAGCGCCGAGGCACAAGTCGCGGCAATCGCCGACGACATCGCCTACGACGCCCATGACATCGACGATGGCCTGCGGGCGGCGCTGTTCGATGTCGAGGACATTGCGACCGTGCCCCTGGCCGGCGAGATCCTGCGCGGCATTCGCAAGCGCCATCCGCATCTCGACCAGGGCCGGCTGGTGCATGAACTCGTGCGCGGTCTAATCGGCCGGCTGATCGAGGACGTTATTGCCGAGGCCGGCGCGCGCCTTAACGCGCTCGCGCCGAAATCAAGCGATGACGTGCGCTTGTCGGGTCAGGCCGTAATCAAGTTCTCTGCCGCGATGGCCGATACCGACGCCGCGATCAAGGGATTCCTCTATCCGCGGATGTACCGGCATCCACGCATCACGCGCATCATGGGCGACGCGCAAGCCGTCGTCCGCGATCTATTTGCGCGTTATTGCGCGGCGCCCCGCGAAATGCCCGCGGAATGGCACGCGGATCTCGATCCGGCGGACGAAGGCGCCCGCGCCCGGCGCATCGCCGACTTCATTGCCGGAATGACGGACCGTTACGCGCTCGCCGAGCACATGCGGCTTTTTTCATCAACGCCGGATTTGCGTTAGCCGGCGACCGCTCGCTTGCGGCCCTGAGCGAAAAATAACCGCGTAATCTCGTCGATACGTTGCGGCGGGCCGACAAGATAGCCTTGAATCTCATCGCAGCCGAGTTTCTTGAGATACTGCATCTGTTGCAATGTCTCGACACCTTCTGCGGTCGTCATCATCGCGAGGTCCTTGGCAAGTCCAATCACTGCGCGCACGATGGCCGCGGCATCTTGATCGGCCGGAAGGCCGCTGATGAAGCAGCGATCGATCTTGATCTTGTCGAATGGGAACTTGCGCAGGTAACTCATCGACGAATAGCCGGTACCGAAATCGTCCAATGAAATTTTCACGCCGAGTTCGCGCAGCCGATGCAGAATAGCAAGCGTCGTTTCGGCGTTCTGCATGAGCACCGACTCCGTTATCTCAAGTTCCAGTCGCGACGCGGGCAAGCCGGCTGACGCAAGCGCGCCAATGACGGTAGTCTCCAGGTTC
>JACQTM010000337.1 GCA_016210825.1 Hyphomicrobiales bacterium | reverse complement strand
TCGGCAGCGCGACGCGCGGATGCAGATAGAAGGGGACGGCGAGCCGTTCCACGGTCTCCCAGAACGGCCAGTATTGCTTCAGGTCGTAATAGACGCCGGTGTCTTTATCACCCACTTGCGAAAAACCGTTGACCAGCGCGCCCTTGAAGCCAAGGTCCTTCACGCAGCGTTGCAATTCCTTGATCGCGAGATCGGGATTCTGCATCGGCAGCGCCGCCAGCGCCTGGAAGCGATCGGGGCGTTTGCGCACCTGCTCGGCGAGAAAATCATTCGCTTTGCGCGCGATATCATCGGCCTTTGCTGCATCGGGGATCGCCTGAATTGCCGGCGCATTCAGCGACAGGATCATCATCTCGACGCCGTGCTTGTCCATCTCGCGGATGCGTCGGTCCTGGATATCGAGCAATCGCCCTTGCAGTTCCGGCCAGAGGTTCTCAGGCAGAAAGCCTTTCGAGTCGTTTAGTGTTTCCGGAATCGCGAAATGCTCCTCGAGGCCGATCTTGCCCAACATGGTCCCATCCCTCCCTGGGTTGCTTGTTCTGAACGCAGTTTAGCGTGCTGCGCGCCGGACGCGATGAGGTAAAAAAGAAAGCCGCCATGCGGCGGCGTTGGGTCGGCGGAAGTCCGCCTTCGCTAAAGCTTCGGCGCGACAGTCTTCGCCGCTTCGTGGAATTTAGACCTGCCGAGCCGTAGCCGCGAAGCGGCGAAGGCTGGTGGAGCCAGGGGGAGTCGAACCCCCGACCTCTTGAATGCCATTCAAGCGCTCTCCCAACTGAGCTATGGCCCCGATGTGTTGTCGCCTGTCTCGCCGTGCCGTGATCCGTCCGATTAACGCCCGCGATTATTTGACCGGTGGAACTAAAATCATAAGCACCGGGCGACGTTAAGTCTCCTCTTCCTTTTCGATGCCGTCGCCGACGATATCGGTGACATCCTCGTCGCCTTCCTCTGTCTCCTCGATGAAGGTGTCATCTTCGGTGTCCTCGATGGCGGCTTCCTCGATTTCAACATCCTCCGCGCCCTCGGGCGTCTCGCTTTCGGGGGCTTTCTTGCCTTGGGCCTCGGCGTCGGCCTCTTCAAGGGAAACGAATTCGGCGCCCTGGGTCTCGGCGACCTCGACCTCCGGTTCCTTAACCGGAACGGGTCGTGCAGCCGCGGGTTCAGGCCGCGCGCGCGTGACCGGAGCGACCACCTCGAACACCGTGCTGCATTTTGGGCAGACGATCGGGTCCTTGTTGAGATCGTAGAATTTTACACCACATGCGCCGCAGAGACGCTTGGTGCCGAGCTCGGCTTTGGCCACGGTCGGTATCCCTGAACTTTCGGAAAAACGGTGTCTCACTTGGCGTCTCACAAAGCCGCTGTCAAGCGCGATCAACCTGCCGTGCCACGTGTCGAGGCCGGGGCGGGCGGATGACGCGGGTGGCTTCAGGTGCTAGGAGGGCTGCCGCCGTGACCGGACAGCCTGTGACAACTATATCGCTAACCGCCCGCCGCTCGGAAGGATTGCGCGGCAGGCTGCGCGTGCCCGGCGATAAATCGATTTCTCATCGCGCGCTGATCTTCGGCGCGCTCACGGTCGGACCGACATCGATTGCCGGCCTGCTCGAAGGCGAGGACGTGATCAACACGGCCAATGCCATGCGGGCGCTGGGCGCCAGCGTAGAACGCAAGGGCGAGGGCGTCTGGAGCGTGATGGGCGTCGGCGTCGGCGGCTTCGCGCAACCGGTCGCACCGCTCGACTTCGGCAATTCCGGCACCGGCTGCCGCCTAGTAATGGGTGCGGCTGCCGGCTGCCCGATCACCGCAACCTTCGACGGCGATGCGTCGCTGCGCAAACGGCCGATGCGGCGCCTGCTCGACCCGCTGGAGCGAATGGGCGCGCGCACTTAAAGCCGCCGCCGGCGGCCGCTTGCCGGTGATCCTGAAGGGCGCCGTCGATGCGATCCCGATCGTCTACGAGCCGCCGGCAGCGTCCGCGCAATTGAAATCCGCGGTGCTGCTCGCGGGCCTCGCGGCACCGGGCGAGACCGTCGTGATCGAACCTGAGGCGACGCGCGACCATACCGAGAAGTTGCTCGACCATTTCGGCGCGGATATCCGCATCGAGCCGCATGGCCAGCGCGGCCGGCGCATCACATTGAAGGGACAACCGGAGCTTACACCCGCGCCCGTCGTCGTACCGGCTGATCCTTCCTCGGCTGCTTTCCCGATCGTCGCGGCGCTGATCGCAAAAAAGTCCGAGGTGATCTGCGAAGGCGTGATGACCAATCCGCTGCGCACCGGCCTGTTCATCACATTGCGTGAGATGGGGGCGGACATCGAGATCCTGGAGGTGCGCAATGCCGGCGGCGAAGAAGTCGCCGATCTGCGCGTGCGTGCCGGCACGCTCAGCGGCGCCGATGTTCCCGCGGCACGCGCGCCAAGCATGATCGACGAATATCCAATCCTCGCGGTCGCCGCCGCCTTTGCCGAGGGCACGACGCGCATGCGCGGCTTGCACGAACTGCGCGTCAAGGAATCCGATCGCCTCGCCGCCACGGCCGCGATGCTGCGCGCCAACGGCGTGGAGGCTGAAATTGACGGCGACGACCTCATCGTTCACGGCAGAGGTCGCGTGCCTGGCGGTGGCATGGTCGAAACCCGCATGGATCACCGCATCGCCATGTCGGCGCTGGTGATGGGGCTTGCGAGCGACAAGCCGGTCGCCGTGGACGATGCCGGCTTCATCGCCACAAGCTTTCCCGGTTTCGTCGAAATCATGCGCGGGCTAGGCGCGGATATCGCATGATCATCGCCATCATTTTTCTTTTCCTCCCCCTGAAAGGGGGATGTCGGCGAGTAAAGCGAGCCGGGTGGGGGTTGCATGATACGGAATACAACCCCACCCCGCTCGCCTTTGCTTCGCTGTGGCGAGCGACCCTCCCCTTTCACGGGAGGGATAAGGAATCGAGATGATCATCGCCATCGACGGACCCGCGGCCTCGGGCAAGGGCACGCTGGGCCAGCGCCTGGCCACGCATTATGGCCTGCGCCATCTCGACACCGGCCTGATCTACCGGGCGGTCGCGCGCACCATGCTCGACAGCGGCCATGCGCTCGACGATGTGGCTCACGCCGTCGCCGCCGCTAAGTCGCTCGATCCGGCGCGTTTTAATGACGCGCTCAAGGATCAGCGCACCGGCGAGGCCGCGTCCATCATTTCCGCAATCCCGGAGGTGCGCGCCGCTTTGCTCGCCTTCCAGCGCGATTTCGCCGCGACCCCGCCGGGTGCCGTGCTCGATGGCCGCGACATCGGCACCGTGATCGCACCGCAGGCCGAGGTTAAAATCTTCGTCACCGCCGCACCGCAAGAACGCGCCCGCCGGCGCGCCGCCGAGTTACGCGCCCGCGGCGAGCCGGTGGATGACGCGGCGTTGCTGGCTGACATCATCAAGCGCGATCAGCGTGACTCGACCCGCGCTATTGCGCCGTTGCGGCCGGCGCCGGATGCTCATCTACTGGATACGACGACACTCGATATCGATGCGGCGGTGAAGGCGGCAATCGCTCTCGTCGAGCGCACGCGTCGCCGCTGACCTGCCGGACTGAGGCGATACGTCACTAGCCCCGCCCCCAAGATACGAATGACCACGCCCGTTCGTGGCCATAATAGAAAATAATTTTTGTCACGATTTCGGCGAGCGCGATGGAACCGGCAAAAACGCCACTGCCGGTGATTATAAATGTGAGTAGAAACGTGTCGACACTGCCCGTGATGCGCCAGCTCACGGCCTTGACGAGCGAGCGCGCATGAGACTCTCCTGGAATGGTTGACGGCCGCGGCGCCGTCGGCCCGCGCAGGAAACGTTGCGCTATCCGCCGAAGCTGGGCGAACCAATTGATCTTGATCGCAGGCGTTTCGATCAATCCAAGGCCGACCGTGTCGAACGATTCCGTATCGATCAAAATAAGGCTGCCCATCTGCCGGTTATCGGCATAGAGGTCAGTAGCGACAGGGCGGTCCAACCGGAACACGCAATGCCCGATCTCATTTGAGACGAGGCGATCGCAACGAATGCCCTCATTGGTTTCCGGATGAATGACGGTGATCGGCGGTGCGACAGTCGCAACTGCGCTCGACGTCCCGAGCTTCACCAGAAAACGGCGTCCAGGCGCGAGCGATTCGTTGCCCATCCAGAAAATACGGACATGCAGCCGGTCGGTGACGGAAGGGGGAGCCGCGACATCGGAAATCACGTCGCCGCGCGAGGCGTCGATGTCGTGTTCCAGCGTCAAGGTCACGGCCTGTCCGGCAATGGCGCGGTCGAGATCGCCGTCGGCGGTAACGATACGGTTAACACGTGTCGTCTGGTTCGACGGCGACAGCCGAACGCTCATTCCCTTGTGGATTTCACCACTGGCAATGAGTCCGCAATAGCCGCGGAAATCGGCGTCGGGCCGATTGACCCATTGCACCGGCATGCGGAAAGACTGGCCGTTGAGGGTGGGCGCGATCTCCACTTGCTCGAGATGATCGAGCAGGGTCGGCCCGCGATACCAATCCATATGCTGCGAACGGCTGACGATGTTGTCGCCGCCACGCGCCGATGTCGGAATAAAGACGATACCGTCAACGTTCAGATTACGCGCGAAGGCGCGAAAATCCTTCTCGACGGCCGCAAATGCGGGCTGCGACCAGGCAACGAGATCCATCTTGTTGACCGCGACGACCAGATTGCGCACGCCAAGTGTCGTGACGATCAAGCTGTGCCGCCTCGTCTGCGGGGTCATGCCGGACTGAGCATTAACGAGGATGAGCGCGAGATCGGCTGTCGAGGCGCCGGTCGCCATGTTGCGCGTGTATTGCTCGTGTCCCGGCGCGTCGGCGACGATGAATTTACGCCGCGCCGTGCTGAAGAAACGATAGGCGACGTCGATTGTGATTTTCTGCTCCCGCTCCGCGGCGAGCCCGTCGAGCAGCAAGGAATAATCGATCTCGGCGGATTGCTTGTTATGCCTGCGGCTATCGGCGGCAAGCGCCTCGAGCTGATCGTCGTGAACCTGCTTTGCCTCGTAAAGCAGACGGCCGAGCAGGCTCGATTTGCCGTGATCGACCGAGCCACATGCGATGAAACGCAGGAGGCTCTTATTTTCCTCCTGCCGCAGGAAGGCGTCGATCGTGAATTGATCCGGATCGGGCCGCTCGGACATCAGAAATAGCCTTCCTGTTTTTTACGTTCCATCGAAGCCGAGCCATCGTGGTCGATCAGCCGCCCGCGCCGTTCGGAGAAACGGGTCTCGGCCGTCTCGCGAACGATATCGGCAACGGTGGTGGCATCGCTTTCGATCGCGCCGGTCAGCGGATAACAGCCGAGCGTGCGGAAACGAACGAGCCGGTCCTGCGGCATTTCATCCGCCTTGAGGGGAAGGCGGTCGTCGTCGACCATGATGAGCGTGCCGTCGCGTTCAACGACCGGCCGGTGCGCCGCGAAATACAACGGTACAACGGGAATATTCTCGCGGCGGATATAGAGCCAGATATCGAGCTCGGTCCAATTCGAGAGCGGAAAAACGCGGATGCTTTCGCCCTTGCGCTTCTTGGCATTGAACAGGCGCCATGGTTCGGGACGCTGCCGCTTGGGATCCCAGCGATGGTGCTCGTTGCGGAAGGAAAAAACCCGTTCCTTGGCACGCGATTTGTCCTCATCGCGGCGCGCACCGCCAAAAGCAAGATCGAAGCCATGCCTTTCGAGCGCCTGTCGCAACGCCTGCGTTTTCATGACGTCCGTATGCAGTTCGGAACCATGTGTGACCGGACCTATACCGCGCGCTATTCCCGTCTCGTTGACATGGACGATCAGATCGAGACCGAGATTGCGGATGCGCTGGTCGCGAAAAGCAATCATCTCGCGGAACTTCCAGGTCGTATCGACATGCAGGAGCGGGAAAGGAGGCTTGCCGGGGTAGAAGGCCTTCATGGCAAGGTGCAGTAAGACCGATGAATCCTTGCCGATCGAATAGAGCATCACCGGGTTATCGGATTCGGCGACGGCTTCGCGAATGATGAAGATGCTTTCCGCCTCCAGCTGATCAAGATTCGTCAGCCGAACGGACGCGCCATTGTGACGCGGCGCGCCCGCGAAATTATTCTGCTCTTCGTTTACGTATCTCATCACCGCCACATTTATGAAACCCGTTCCGGTAACTTGTCAGTGCCGTTCGCCTTAGCACTGGCCGCGACGGGCCGGCGCGGGTTGGAATGCAGCCCGCATTCCTTCTTGTCTTCGGCCTCCCACCACCAGCGCCCGGCGCGTTCCGGCTCTCCCGGCGCAACGGCGCGCGTACAGGGACTACAGCCGATCGAAAGAAATCCGCGATCATGCAGGGAATTGTAGGGAACATGGTATTCGCGAACGAAGTCTTCGACCTGTTTGCGCGTCCAGTCGAAAAGCGGATTGAATTTGAAAAGCTCGCGAGCCTGATCGCGGGCGACGAAGGATGTTCCCGCGCGGGTTCCCGATTGTTCGGCGCGCAAGCCCGTGATCCAGCCCGACGCGCCCGCGAGGGCGCGGCCAAGCGGTTCCACCTTGCGCACGCCGCAACAGGCTAGCCGTGCGGCGACCGACGCGCGGAATCCGTCGATGCCTTGTTCGGCGAGCAGCGCCTCGACTTTGCGATGGTCCGGAGCAAGGCCATGGATCCGGAATCCGTAGCGTTGCTCCGTCTGCGCCCACACTTGATGCGTTTCCGGAAATAGCCGGCCGGTATCGAGAGTGATCACGTCGACCCGCAAGTCTTGCGTGAAGATCGCGTGGCCGATCGCTTGGTCTTCAAGCCCGAAACTTGTCGTGAAAACAAGCCGGCCGGTGGCTTCGCGTCGAATGGCGGACAGCCGCTCGAATAGATCGAGTGAATGCGACGCCGCGGTGAGGCGGTTTGTCAGGCCCTCGAGCGTTGGGCTTTCGGGAGCCCCGCGCGGGGCTCGCTCTGTCGCTGTCAATCCTGATGCCGCGGCCATGCTAATTCCACTTCCACACGCAACAGGCATAGAATGTTTTGTTTTTTGGCCGCAACCCTTTGATTGAAAAGATTATTTTTTACTCTTCGATGCGATCAAACGGATTGGATCATTCCATGGTTGAGAGTATTCGCGGAATGAATCGTCGGTGCGTTCAACGTTATTGCCAAGTCGGATAGCGCATGAGAATGGCGGAACGGCCAAGCGCGGCCTTGCTGCGATACGCAGCTTTGGCTATAGACGCGGCAGTCCGGGCTGCCATCGACAACATCGAGGCCGTCCGAGCGGGCCGAAGGCACGGCTGACCGCGCTTTCGTGTTGGAGGACAAAGCCCCGCTCGACGCCTCGTTCAAGGGTCCGGGCAAACCATCGTTCCGATCGAACGGCTAACGCGCCGGCCCCCCATCCTATCGGGGTTGCCGAAGGTCTGCGGGACCTTCGGACCGCGCGGTCGGGATGCCGATCAATAAGCCACCGGCGATACCGCTATGAGCATGATCCCGAAAATGCTTGCCCCCGGACTTGATCCGGGGGTGGGAACCGGTTTCCCGCCTTCGCGAAGCCCGCTTCGGCGGGCGAAGGAAGGTCGGAAAAGTTCATGCTCAAGGCGAAGCAGGAGATTACATGGCCGCCACGAGTGCAGCGCCCTCGCGCGAGGATTTTGCCAAGTTGCTGGAAGAGTCGTTTACCACCGGCAATTTGCAGGAAGGCTCCGTCATCAAGGGAACGGTCGTCGGGATCGAAAAGGATCTTGCCGTCATCGATGTCGGGCTCAAGACCGAAGGGCGCGTCGCGCTGCGGGAATTTTCTGGTCCCGGCCGTCAATCCGATCTCAAGATCGGCGACACCGTCGAGGTCTATCTCGAGCGCGTCGAGAATGCGCTCGGCGAGGCGGTGCTTTCGCGCGACAAGGCGCGCCGCGAGGAAAGCTGGGGCAAACTTGAGAAGGCCTTCCAGAACAACGAGAAGGTGCAGGGCACTATCTTCAACCAGGTCAAGGGCGGCTTCACGGTCGATCTCGACGGCGCGGTGGCCTTCCTGCCGCGCAGCCAAGTCGATATCCGTCCAATCCGCGATGTTACGCCGCTGATGAACGCGCCGCAGCAATTCCAGATCCTCAAGATGGACCGCCGGCGCGGCAACATCGTCGTCTCCCGCCGCACCGTGCTGGAAGAAACGCGCGCCGAGCAGCGCCAGGAATTGGTGCAGAATCTCGAAGAGGGTCAGGTCATCGACGGCGTTGTCAAGAACATCACCGATTATGGCGCCTTCGTCGATCTCGGCGGCATCGACGGCCTGCTCCACGTCACCGACATCGCCTGGCGCAGGGTTAATCACCCGACCGAGGTGCTCAATATCGGCCAGCAGGTGAAGGTCAAGATCATCAAGATCAATCACGAGACGCACCGCATCTCGCTCGGCATGAAGCAATTGCTCGACGATCCCTGGCAGGGCATCGAGGCGAAATTCCCGGTCGGCACCCGCTTTAAGGGCCGCGTCACCAACATCACCGATTACGGCGCCTTCGTTGAGCTCGAGCCCGGTATCGAGGGCCTGATCCACGTCTCCGAGATGTCATGGACAAAAAAGAACGTGCATCCCGGCAAAATCGTCTCCACCTCCCAGGAAGTCGAGGTGCAGATCCTCGAAGTCGACCCGGTCAAACGCCGCATCTCGCTCGGCCTCAAGCAAACCATGCGCAATCCGTGGGAGGTCTTTGTCGAGAAATATCCACCCGGTTCCGTCGTCGAGGGCGAAGTGAAAAACAAAACCGAGTTCGGACTGTTCCTCGGGCTCGATGGCGACGTCGACGGCATGGTCCATCTCTCCGACCTCGACTGGAAACGGCCGGGTGAACAGGTGATCGAGGAATTTAAAAAGGGCGATAAGATTAAGGCCTCCGTGCTCGATGTCGACGTGGAGAAGGAGCGCATCTCGCTCGGTATCAAGCAATTGCAGGGCGATCCCTTCGCCGAGGCGCAAACCGGCGGCGAACTGAAGAAGGGTGCGGTGGTGACATGCGAAGTGCTGGCGGTGAAGGAGGCCGGCATCGATGTGAAGATCACCGGCACCGACCTTGAGACCTTCATCAAGCGCGCGGACCTTGCCCGCGACCGTTCGGAGCAGCGCGCCGAGCGTTTTCAGGCCGGCCAGAAGGTCGATGCCCGAATTACGCAATTTGACCGCAAGTCGCGCAAGGTCTCCGTCTCGATCAAGGCCTTGGAAGTCGCCGAGGAGAAAGAAGCGATCGCGCAATACGGCTCCTCGGATTCCGGCGCCACGCTCGGCGACATTCTCGGCACCGTGCTCAAGCGTGCCACTGGGAAGACGGGGAGCGAGGAAGCCGACAAATAAATAACGGAGCGAATGCGGCCAAGGCTGCGCCCGCTCCCGGTCAAACTAACGTCCCGTTTGCGCGGCACTAATCGTCGCGAATCATCGAGGGAGAGGCCCATGTCGCTCGATGCGGACCAAATCGTCGATCGCCGCCGGATGCGGCGCAAATTGACTTTCTGGCGCGTTCTCACCGTTGTTGTTGCACTCTTTGCGTTAGTGGTTGTTGGTGCCCGTTTCGGCTCGCCGCTTAGCGGCTTGAGCATGCCGGCGACCGCTTCGATCGCCCGGGTGCAGATCAGCGGTCTGATCCGCGGGAATTTGGAGCGCGTCGAGGCCCTGGACCGGTTGTCCAAGTCCCAGGCTAGGGCCGTCATTGTCCATATTGACAGCCCCGGCGGCACAACCGCCGGCTCCGAGCAACTGCACAACGCACTTTTGCGGCTGCGTGAGCGGAAACCGGTTGTCGTCGTCATCGACGGCCTTGCGGCGTCGGGCGGCTACATGGCGGCGCTCGCGGGCGAGCGCATCATCGCTCAGAGTTCCTCCCTCGTCGGTTCGATCGGCGTGTTGTTCCAATATCCGAACGTCGCCGACCTGCTGAAAACGCTCGGCGTGAAGGTGGAAGAAATTAAATCCTCGCCGCTAAAGGCGGCGCCTAGCGGCTATGAGCCCACGAGCCCGGAGGCGCGCGCCGCGCTCGAGGCGATCGTGAAGGATTCCTACGCCTGGTTTCGCGGGCTGGTCCAGCAGAACCGGCATCTCGACGCCCAGGCATTGGAGCGGGTCGCCGACGGGCGTGTCTTCACCGGCCGCCAGGCGCTGGCGCTCAATCTCGTGGACGAGCTAGGCAACGAGCAGAACGCCATCGACTGGCTGGCCAAGGAGAAGCAGATTGACCCAAAGACGCCGGTGCGCGACTACCGGCTCCGCTCGCGGTTCGGCGACCTGACGTTCCTGCATCTCGCAGCCGTCACTGTGCTCGATGCGGTTGGCTTGACCTCGATTGCGCGGCGAATTGAGGAGTCTGGTGCACTGCAAGCTGTCGAGCGCCTCAACCTTGACGGTCTTCTGGCCCTTTGGCACCCTCCTATGTCCAACTGAACGGCAGGGGCCGCTTTAAGAACATCGTGGGTGGGTATTTCCTCTTGGCATGAGTGAGCGTAGAGGCCAATGATTAAGTCAGAGCTTGTCCAGCATATCGCCACACAGAACCCGCACCTCTATCAGCGCGACGTCGAAAACATCGTCAACGCGATCCTCAATGAAATTGTTGCCGCGCTAGCCCGCGGCGACCGTGTGGAATTGCGCGGTTTCGGCGCGTTCTCCGTGAAGCACCGTCCCGCGCGCACCGGACGCAATCCGCGCACCGGCGCCCACGTCTCAGTCGAAAAAAAATCCGTGCCCTTCTTCAAGACCGGCAAGGAAATGCGCGAGCGCCTGAACAAGGATAGCCCGGGGTAAGGCGGGTACATTCTTGTGTCCCGGACAAGCGACGGCGAGCGTCGCGAGCCAAAGCGCCGATCCGGGACCCAGGAGAAACTCTGCGAAGCGCATAATTTTATGATGGTCCGATATGGCGGACCGATATTTTGTCTACATTCTTGCGAGCCGGCGCAATGGGACGCTTTATGTGGGCGTGACCAATAATCTTGGCCGTCGTGTTCATGAACACAAGGCGATGCTTGTTCCTGGCTTTTCGCGCAAATACCGCATCGATAAATTGGTTCACACGGAAGAATATGCATCCATACTCGATGCGAGATTGCGGGAAAGATTGCTGAAGAAGTGGCGCTGGGCATGGAAGATAAAGCTGATCGAAGAAGGCGATCCGACTTGACGCGACTTGGCTTCCGATTTGTCGTCTTTATAGTCGCGTGTCCCGGGCGCAGTGCGGCGCGAAGTGCCACGCTGCAGAACCGGGACCCATGGGGTCAGATACGAGATGGGTCCCGGATCAGCGGTGCACCGCTTCGCGCTGCACCGCATCCGGGACACGAGGTATAAGAGGTATAAATGGTGCGCAAGATCGTCACGATTTTCATCCTTAGTCCGCTCGCCATCGTCATCGTCACTTTCGCGGTGGCGAACCGCCAGACCGTGACGGTTTCGTTCGATCCGTTCAGCTCGACGCAACCGGCATTGTCGGTGAGCGTGCCGCTATTCCTGCTAATATTTGCGCTTACCATTCTAGGGGTCATGGTCGGCGGCTTTGCCGCTTGGTTGCGTCAGGCAAAATGGCGTAGGGCCGCACGCCGGCGCGAAGCCGACAACCGGGCGCTGCGCCGGGAAATCGAGCTGCTCAATGCCCGGCTCGATGCGGCACCACTTTCACCCGCGCCGCTGGATGCCGCGCGCATTCCCTATCGCTCAGAGGCGCTTTGATCGGCGTGCAAATCGGCTCGCCGTTTGACCGTGCTCCGGCTTTGGCCGAGGGCAGACAAAGCCGCTCCGGCAGGCTAGAACCCGCCCAGAGCGTGAGATGAGCATGTCGCTGTTGGTTAAAATCTGCGGGCTGAAGACCCCCGAGGCGCTCGATGTCGCGCTGGATGCGGGCGCCGATCTTGTCGGCTTCGTGTTCTTCGAACCGTCGCCGCGGCACCTTGGGATTGAGGCGGCGCGGACCCTCGGCGTGCGCGTAAAGGATCGCGCGAAGAAAGTCGCGCTTACGGTCGACGCCGCCGATGATGAGATCGCCCGCATTGTCGAGGCCTTGCGCCCCGACATCTTGCAGCTGCATGGCAGGGAAACGCCGGATCGCGTCGTCGTGGTGCGAACTCGTTTCGGGCTACCGGTGATCAAGGCGCTGCCGATCGCGGAACGCGCCGATCTCTCGCCCATCCACCTTTATGCCAAGGTTGCCGATTGGCTTTTGTTCGACGCACGCCCCCCGCGAGAAGCGACGCGGCCGGGGGGGCTCGGCACGCCGTTCGACTGGACGCTGCTGCGTGGCGCCGATCCCGGCATCCCCTTCATGTTGTCCGGTGGCCTCGATGCCGGCAACGTCGTCGAGGCATTGCGAACCACCTCCGCGCGGGCTGTCGATGTCTCCTCCGGCGTCGAACGGGCGCCGGGCGAAAAGGATCCGGAAAAAATCCGCGCCTTTGTGGGTACGGCAAGGGCGGCGGCAAGCATGCTTGCCGCGCGAACGACGATGAGCACCGCATGACCATCCAGCAGCCCAATACGTTCCGCGGCGGGCCGGATGAGCGCGGGCATTTCGGCATTTATGGCGGCCGTTTCGTCGCCGAGACCCTGATGCCGCTAATTCTCGATCTGGAGAAAGCTTACACCGACGCCAAGAGCGATCCTGCGTTTCAAAAGGAAATGGACGGCTATCTTACGCACTATGTCGGACGGCCGAGCCCACTCTATTTTGCCGAGCGCATGACGCAGCATCTGCGCGGCGCGAAAATTTATTTCAAGCGCGAGGAGCTCAATCATACCGGCGCGCATAAGGTCAACAACGTCCTCGGCCAGCTCATGGTCGCGCGCCGCATGGGCAAGAAGCGCATCATCGCCGAGACCGGCGCCGGTATGCATGGCGTCGCGACCGCCACGATGTGCGCGCGCTTCGGCCTCGATTGCGTCGTCTATATGGGCGCGGTGGACGTCGAGCGGCAAAAGCCGAACGTCTTTCGAATGAAGATGCTCGGCGCCGAGGTTCGGCCCGTACAATCGGGTTCTAAGACGCTTAAAGACGCGATGAATGAAGCGCTTCGGGACTGGGTGACCAATGTCGCCGACACATTCTATTGTATCGGCACCGTCGCCGGCCCGCACCCCTATCCGATGATGGTGCGCGATTTCCAATGTATTATCGGGCGCGAGACACGCGAGCAGTTGATGGAAGCCGAGGGCCGCCTGCCGGATTCGCTCATCGCCTGCATCGGCGGCGGCTCGAATGCCATGGGCCTGTTCCATCCCTTCCTCGATGACAAGGAGATCGAAATCTACGGCGTCGAGGCGGCGGGCCATGGACTCAAGAGCGGTAAGCACGCGGCGTCAGTCGCCGGCGGCCGGCCGGGTGTGCTGCACGGCAACCGTACTTATTTGCTGATGAGCGACGATGGCCAGATCAACGAAGCGCATTCGATCTCCGCGGGCCTCGACTATCCCGGGATCGGCCCGGAACATGCTTGGCTGAACGACGTTGGCCGGGTGAAATTTCTCTCGGCGACCGACGACGAAGCCGTGGCGGCGTTTCAGCTCTGCAGCAAGCTCGAAGGCATTATTCCCGCGCTCGAACCGGCGCATGCGCTTGCGCGCGTGCTCGATCTCGCGCCGCAGAAACCAAAGGATCACCTGATGGTGGTCAATCTCTCCGGCCGCGGCGATAAGGATCTTGCTTCCGTCGCCGATTATTTGGGAACCAAGGGCGGATGACGACCCGCATCGATCGCCGGTTTGCTGCGCTTAAGGCCGAGGGCCGCGCGGCGCTGGTTACCTTCTTGACCGCAGGCGACCCCGACTTCGAGACATCGCTCGCGATCACCAGGGCGCTGCCGAAGGCGGGCGCCGATGTTATCGAGCTTGGCGTACCGTTCACTGATCCGATGGCCGACGGGCCGGCGATTCAGGCCGCCGGCTTGCGCGCGCTTCATGCGGGTCAGACACTGCGCAAAACGCTCGAGATGGTGCGTGACTTTCGCAAAAGCGACGACGCAACCCCGCTCGTGCTGATGGGTTACTACAATCCGATCTATATTTATGGAGTTAACCGCTTTCTCGTCGATGCGAAGGCAGTGGGTGTTGATGGTCTTATCGTCGTCGATTTGCCGCCGGAAGAGGACGACGAATTGTGTGTGCCCGCGCTCAAATCGGGTCTCAATTTCATCCGCCTCGCCACGCCGACGACCGACGACAAACGCCTTCCCGCGGTTCTCAATAACACGTCAGGTTTTGTCTATTACGTCTCGATCACCGGTATCACCGGCTCGGCTGCACCGGATACTGTGAAAGTGGCCAACGCGGTTGCCCGCATTAAGCGCCACACCAAACTTCCCGTTGCGGTCGGTTTTGGTGTGAAGACGGCCGTACACGCGCGTGCGATCGCCGCGGGCGCCGACGGCGTCGTTGTCGGCTCCGCGCTGGTCGAAGCGGTGAAGGGAAGCCTCGACAAGGACAACAAGGCCACATCGCGCACAATCAAGACGGTAACCGATCTTGTCGCTGCGTTAGCCGAGGGCGTCCGCGCCGCGCGCCGCGTGGCGGCCGAGTAAGTTAAGGAGTGTCATTGTCCGCGAAAGCGGGCAATCCAGTAGCCATGGATGATTCCTTGTGGCAGGGTGATTGTCCGTCTCCTATCTCTGTGAATACTGGATGCCCCGCCGGTGCGGGGCATGAGAGGATAGAGCGAACGAGACAAATGCCATGAACTGGATCTCCAACGTCGTGCGGCCGAAAATCCGGTCGTTCCTGCGCCGCGAGGTGCCGGAAAATCTCTGGATCAAGTGCCCGGAGACCGGCCAACTCGTCTTCTACAAGGACGTTGAGGCCAATCAGTTCGTTATTCCCGGTTCGAATTATCACATGCGCATCGGGGCCGTGGCGCGGCTGAAAAATCTATTCGATAACAGCGAGTATGAAGATATCCCGCTGCCCGAGGTGGCGGTCGATCCATTGAAGTTCCGCGACGAGCGCCGCTACGCCGATCGCCTGAAAGATGCGCGAACAAAGACAAATCTTGATGACGCTGTGAAAGTCGGCGTCGGATTGCTCGATGGCTTACGCGTCACCGCGGCCGTTCAAGATTTTGATTTCATGGGTGGCTCGCTCGGCATGGCCGCCGCCGAAGCCGTAATCAAGGGCCTTGAGACCGCGGCGCGGCGCGGAACGCCCTTCATCATGTTTGCCGCCTCGGGTGGCGCGCGCATGCAGGAAGGCATTCTCTCGCTCATGCAACTGCCGCGCACGACGGTGGCTGTGCAGGAGTTGCGCGAGGCGCGTAAGCCCTACATCGTCGTGCTCACCAATCCAACGACCGGCGGCGTAACCGCATCCTATGCAATGCTGGGTGATGTTCACATCGCCGAGCCAGGCGCATTGGTTGGCTTCGCCGGGCCGCGGGTTATCGAGCAGACCATTCGCGAAAAGCTGCCCGAAGGTTTCCAGCGCGCCGAATATCTCAAAGAGCACGGCATGGTGGATATGGTCGTGCACCGCCACAATCTTCGCGCGACGCTCGCTGAACTTTGCCGAATCTTGACAAAGGCGCCAGCGGTTAAATCACGCGCGACCTTGCCGGTACCTGCAACCGCGCAGGCTTGAGGTCTTAAAGTCCACAGGCGACGGACGCTTTCGCATCCGAGGAAAATGACGTGACCTCGATCGACGCGACACTTGCGCGTCTGCTCGCGCTTCATCCGAAACGCATCGATCTTTCGCTCGAACGAATCGAGCGATTGCTTGGCGCGCTCGGCAATCCCGAGCGCCGCATGCCGCCGGTGATCCACGTTTCGGGCACGAACGGCAAGGGCTCAACCATCGCATTCATGCGCGCGATGCTTGAGACCGCCGGACGCAGCGTCCATGTCTATACATCGCCGCATCTCGTGCGATTCAACGAGCGCTACAGGCTCGGCGCACCCGGCGGCGGGGCGCTTGTCGCCGACCGCGAGCTCGCGAATACGCTCGCTGAGTGTGAACGCATCAATGCCGGCGAGCCGATCACGGTGTTCGAGATCATGACGGCCGTCGGTTTTCTGTTATTCGCGCGAAATCCCGCCGACTTGCTCCTGCTCGAAGTCGGCATGGGAGGGCGACTCGACGCAACGAACGTAGTCGAGCGACCGCTCGCAAGTGTGATCACGTCCATTTCCCTCGATCACGCGGAATATCTCGGCGAAACGATCGAAGCGGTCGCGGCCGAGAAGGCCGGTATTATGAAAAAAGGCGTGCCCGTCATTATCGCTCCGCAACGCAGCGCGGCACTCACCGCCATCGAGGCATGCGCAAGCAAAGCGGGGGCGCCGCTGCGGATCGCCGGTGAACATTGGATGGCGAGCGAGGAGCGCGGACGGATCGTCTATCAGGATGACGATGGCCTGCTTGACCTGCCGGCGCCAAAGCTGTTTGGGCGACACCAGTTCGACAACGCCGGTACAGCCATTGCAACGTTGCGCACATTGCGTGATTTGCACCTACCAGTGTCGGCCTACGAGGGGGGCGTAGTCAGCGCCGAATGGCCCGCGCGCATGCAACGTCTATCACAGGGACATCTCGTCGCGCTTGCGCCACCGGGCAGTGAAATCTGGCTCGACGGCGCGCATAATCCGGAAGGCGGCCGCGCTGTCGCGGCGGCGCTGGCCGATTTGGAGGAGCGCGTTTCGCGGCCGCTGGTCATAATCGCCGGAATGCTGACGACAAAGGATTGTGGCGGGTTCCTGGGCAATTTCGCCGGCCTCGCGCGTCGGCTCATCGCTATTCCGGTGCCGCAGCAGGAAAAGGGATTTCCCGCGGAAGCTATTGCCGACAGCGCTAACCAGATCGGTATTCCAGCGCAACCGCGCGAAACTGTCGAGGCAGCGTTCGAGGCGATCCGTGAGCTCGACCTCGATCCGGCCCCGCGCGTGTTGATTACCGGTTCGCTCTATCTCGCGGGCGCGGTACTCGCCGCGAACGGCACGCCGCCGCAGTAGCATTGTGAAAACGCCGCCGGCCGGCTTGGCAGCCGGCCGTCGAAAAGCATTCTGCTGCGCGAGGAAATCAAACTGCCGCGGTGATCCACTGCTCGAGCTTCGCCTTCGGCGCAGCGCCGACTTGGCGCGAGGAAAGCTCACCTTTCTTGAAGATCATCAGCGTCGGAATCGACATAATGCCGTATTTGGCCGCGGTTTCGGGATTCTCATCCACATTAAGTTTCACGATCTTGACCTTGCCGTCCATATGTCCAGCAATTTCATCGAGCGCTGGCGCAATCATGCGGCACGGGCCGCACCATTCCGCCCAAAAATCGACGACAACAGGTTCGTTCGCCTTCAAGACTTCACTCTCGAAGGTCGCATCCGACACTTTGCCAACGGCCATGTAACACCTCGCTAGAATCGGAAAGGGGGATGGGTCAGAGCCGGGAACGTATGGATGGAGCCCTCAAGCGTCAAGGCGTTCACGAGGAGGTGAGAGCGGCCCATGCGCGATCAAGTCTTACGGCCGGAATCTCCATCAAATCGGGACTATCGGTCCAAACTAGCGCCGCCCGGATAGTGTGCGCGGGATAGATCTTTCGCAGCACCGCGCGATAAGCTGCGAGCTGATTGATATAGGGCTCCGGGGTCTCTTCGAGATTCCGCGGTACGGGACGATTCGTCTTATAGTCCGCGATGAGGACCGTGCCATCGGTGACTGCGAGACGGTCCACTTGACCGGATACTGCGATTGGTAATTTTCCTTTTTCCACGATGCGGCCGACGATCGGCACTTCAGCGCGACTGCCCGGCGCGAACAGCGGCGTAAAGCGCACGTCAGTCAAAACGCGCAGCGTCTGTATGACCAGATGCTCACGATCGGCTTCGCTCAGCTCGCTCCCAGCGCGCGACAAATGAGAGCGCGCGGCGTGCGCGCGGCGTTCGGGCGCAATGTCCGGCAGCGATTGCAGGAGACGATGCACGATACGTCCACGGGCAAGCGCAAGGCTGCGTGAGACACTCGTCGTGGCAGCCTCGTTGGCAAAGGCTGTTTCGGTCGCGCTTGGTGTGACCACGCGCACTTGTACGGGCTCAGCCGATGCGTCGCATTTTAGCCAATCCGGAATCGCGGGTGCTTGACGTTCGGGTTCGCGGGCGATCCCGCGGGCAATGTCCGGCTCCGGCGAAAATTTGCGAAAGCGCCAGACACAGCCCTCGCCATCGTCTGCCGGCTCCTCCACCGCGTTGGGCTTGATCGCATCGGATACGAGGTCGTACCAGCAACCTTGTGGCTTGTCTCTGACGCCAATCGCACCGCAGACAACAAGCCGATCGGCCGCCCTGGTCATCGCGACATAAAGCAGGCGGCGATATTCGTTCTCGGCAGCGTTGCGCGCCGTGGCGCGCGACTGCGTGACAATCGCGACATCGTCGTCCTTGCGTGCAGCCCAGACCAGGGATTCGGGAGTCTCAGGAGCAACATTGATCGCGGGAAGCGGCAGCAACTTGGGTTGGCGTTGTACCGGTCCGGCAGGCGGTGTCGTCGTGTCGGCGAGAATGACGATCGGCGCTTCGAGCCCCTTGGCGCCATGGACCGTCATGACCCGGACTTCGTCGCGGGTGATTTCCATGTCGCGCTTAACCTCGGCGCTTGCGGTGCGCAGCCATGCGACAAAACCCTGCAGCGACGGTGTTTCACGGGTTTCATAATCGAATGCGAGATTAAGAAACTCATCCAACGGATCGGCGGCTTCATGGCCAAGCCGAGCAAGGATCAGCTTTCGGCCGCCGCCGCGGCCGAGCAAGGAAGCATAAAATGCAAATGGAGTTTCGCGCAGCGCGCGTTTTTCGAGCTGGGCAAGCCGTTCGGCCGCCTCACGAAAGCGAGGGTTGTCGGCCTTACGCAACAAGCTTTGCCGCAATGACAGCGGCCCGCGATTCCACGCAATCGCAAAAAGATCATCGTCCGTAAAGCCAAAGAGCGGGCTCTTGAGCACAGTCGCCAATGCCAAGTTGTCTTCCGGCAGGAGCAGGCTGTCGGCAAGCACCAGCAGATCCATGATCGCGATGTGATCGGTGAGCACCAGCCGGTCGGCGCCCGCGACCGCGATTTCGGCATTTTTCAGCGCGCGGATGATCGCCTCGAACAAAGACCCGCGCTGGCGGACCAGGATCAGAATATCGCCCGGTTTTACCGCATGACGTTGATTCCCATCGCCGACGATGTCGCCGCGCGCCATCCAGGTGCGCTCGGAATTTGCGATTTTTCGCGCCAGCTTCACGCGCGGACTGATTTCCGAGACTGCGTCGAATGGCGCCTGCCTGCCTTCCGCCAGCGTATCTCCCTCAGGGGC
>JACQTM010000339.1 GCA_016210825.1 Hyphomicrobiales bacterium | reverse complement strand
GATCATCTCAGGCGTGATGTCGATTTTATTGGCTTGGCATTTGTCCTGCACTGTTCCTCACAGTTCATTTACAGACTCGACTTAGCGCGACCCGGGGAGCCAATCCGACAAAGAAGCCGAATGACCTCACTTTAGGAATATTTCCGCACTTTTGTCAAGTATACAAATGCGACTATATTCCTCTTCATCCTCACTCACCGAGGGCGCCATCGCGAGGCGTCTCGATGGCGGAGTGGGGAAGGCGGCGCCCGCGGATGTGCCTCGCACGCGCATCTCCGGGAGGCCTCGGGTCACGCAGACAAGTTTACGCAGTCTGCGCAAGCGAGACTGCTATGCCGCTCCAACTACGTGGGGCTGCCTTCGATGGCTGGACGCGGGGCGGATGAACGCGGGCGAAAGCCTGCGGGATCAGGTGGGCCGAATGGCCCCTGTCCGTCCCCGGAAGTACGGTCCCGGGGACAAAAATCGCCGCGGTGGAGCGCCGGAAGGCGTCGCGCTCTCCGCCATCTTGTTTGCGCAGACTGCGTAAACTTGGCTGCGGTGAGCGCGCCCCGCTTGAAGCCCGAAAGGGCGTAAGGCGGGGAGACTAAGAGGTAGCGCCTTTCGGCGCTCCGCCCCCTCGTTTTTCGGGGGGCAAATTTCAGAGGGGACAATTCGGGAGGGCGTAAATCCGCCGGCAGCCGCCGGGCGGAAACGATCACCCATGCCCGGAGATATGATGAAGAAACCGAAGACGAAGCCGAACAAGTCCGCTGTAGCAAAACGTCAGGCGGGCGCACGCCGCGAGGCGACGAAGTCCGCAGCATCGCAAGCGCCTGCCGCCGGCGATGACGCGCCGGACGACATGGACGCCTTTCGCGACATGTTGCTGAGGAGAATTCAAACGTTGACCGGCAAGCCGCGCCGCTGCCGCGAGCTCGTCTGCCGGCGCGCCAAGCGCTGCGTGGGCGTGGACGTGCGCTGCTTTCGCGATTTTCCGGCACGGCCGGTTTCGTCCGAGCAAGCGGCGCACCGTATGGCCGCGCTCCGGCGCGCGCTCGAGCGGCGCCTCGCGGAATTTAGGGAGGAGGGGTGAAATGCGCGCGATCCAGTCGTCATGCGCGGGCCCGACCCGCGCATCCATCATTTTTCTTCGCAAGATGGATTGCCAGGCCTTCGCCCGCCGAAGGGCTACGGCCCGCAGGCGGGTCAGGCCCGGCAATGACGAGGAATCGTGAAGCTATGTGAAGAATTAAATGGGAGCGACAATGCTGCTACGACTGCCCGCCACCCTTCCGCAGCTTCCGCGCCATGTCGCCCGGCCACTTCTTCGCACCGGCGCGGCGGATGTTCTTGATCGCCATCGGGGCGAGGCCCGATCGCGCCGCGATCTCGCGATCCTGGGCGGCGATGGCCGCGCGCACGGCCTTCTCGCCCTCGATGCCGCCGAGCAGGTCGCTTGGCACCCTGCGGTTGGACCGCAACGTCCCATCCTCATAGAGGACGTCGAACAGCACGAATTCGACGCGCTTTGTCGGTTTCTTGGTCATCGCGACGATCGCGTTCAGGGGGTCCGGCGGCGTGCGCGATCCGGCACGCCGGAAAACGCAAGCGGTGATTACACCATAAACGCGCAAAGCAAAACCCGGCGGCTTTGGGGGCCGCCGGGTTCCTTGAATTCAAGCCGTGGGTCAGACCGATTGCAGATTGGTGGCGGCGGATTTGCCGCTGCGGCGATCGGCCTCGATGTCGAAGGAGACTTGCTGGCCTACGACCAGCCCGGTCATGCCGGCGCGCTCGACGGCGGAGACGTGAACGAACACGTCGGGGCCGCCATTGTCCTGCACGATGAAGCCGAAACCCTTTTGGGCGTTGAAAAACTTAACCTTACCTTGAGCCATATGGCCCTCCTTATGAAACGCGTCAGTGCGTTTAGGACCGCGCAATCATTCGCGCGGCCTATATCCGGATTTGGCGTGTTCTTGGGAAAGGCCCTGTCGGGCAGATAGCAAGGCAGGCAAAATCTCGAACGCTGACCATATAGTGGCGGCTGGGTCCGATTGCAAATGGCCACCAGGGACACAATGGACGAAAGAGCAGCCATCGCCGTTCCGGCGAAGCGCGCAACGTCAATGCAGGATTGGCTTCCCGCCGCAATGAAAAATGCCGGCCTCGAGCGCGCGCTCAAGGCCGGCGAGCATCTTTTCCATCTGGGCGACAAGACGGCCGGGATTTATCAAGTCGTGCGCGGCCAGGTGCGGCTCGTGCGCGTCGGCACGAACGGGCAGACGATAACGCTTTACGCCGCTTCCGCCGGCGACTTCATCGCCGAAGCGTCGCTCTACTCCCCGACTTATCACTGCGACGCCGTGGCTGCGACGAACGCCGTAGTCCGCCTCTATCCCAAAGCCGGCATGCTCGCCGAATTCGACCGCAATCCAAAAACCGCGCGCGCGTTCATGGCGATGCTCGCGCACCAGGTCATGACGCTGCGGGCGCGACTAGAGCAACGCAACATCCGTTCCGTACGCGATCGCGTCCGGCATTTT
>JACQTM010000336.1 GCA_016210825.1 Hyphomicrobiales bacterium | reverse complement strand
GCGTCATCACCACCTGGGACGAAGAGCCTCCGGAGCACGGCGGCCGCATTGTGGCTGCGGGCGACAAGCGCGTGCACGCAGCGGCGCTTGAGATGCTCAGGAAGTAACTTGTCCCGGACAAGCGAGCGCAAGCGAGCAACGATCCGGGACTCAGATCACTCACCGGAACACTGGCGTCCCCGGCACGAAGGCGTCAAACGCCGCCAGAAACTGCGCGCGGTAGTGATCCTGCTCCATCATGATCTCATGTCGCGCGCCGGCAATGATGAGATGCGAACCCGAGCGCAGTTGCTTGGCAAATTGCTCGATCGCCGTCATCGACACGATCTCATCGCGCCCCGCGGCGACCATCACAATCGGCATGCGGATCGACGCCGCGAAACTCGGTTGCATAATCTGGCTCATGGCGCGGAATGCCGAATCGGCCCATGCCACGGTCGGCGATCCAATGCCGAGACCCGGCTCGGCTTCGAGCACCGCCGCCGTGCGGGCGTGGCGCACCGGATCGGACGTGAAGCGGTTGCCGACGAAGGGCTGCGCCGATATCACTACCGGCGTGCCGGTTGGGATATAGGAGCGGCCCATTCCGGAATACCGCATCAGCCGCGCCACCACGGGCGCAAAGCCGAGCAGCGGGCGGTCCCCCAGCGCCAGAAGCGGCGCGCACATCATCATACGATCGAACCAGCGCCGGCCTTTATGTGCGGCGCGTAGCAACACCGAGGCACCCATCGAATGGGCGAGCCCGAAATACGGCGGCGGGCAATCCGGCAGCACGACATTCTGCATGAAGGTCTCGAGGTCCATATCGTAATCGGAGAAATCGCTTACGTGGCCCTTGCGCGCGTCCCTGAGACTGCGATGCGATAGCCCTTGACCGCGCCAGTCGAGGGTGGCAACTGCAAAGCCGCGGGCGCGGAGATCGCGCACCATCTCGTAATATTTCTCGATAAATTCCGCGCGCCCATGGAACAGGCACACCGTGCCCTTGCGCCCCGGCGGTGGCGCCCAGCGCGCGAAGCGCAGTTCCGCCCCGTCGGGCGTTTTCAGCGTTCCGGTCACCACGTCCTCGGGCACCGGATTGGCGGGGATAGAGATGAGTTTCATTACAATGAAATCGCGGCGGGGAGAGAGCGCCTTATAGCAGGGTGCAGCGAAGGCTCAATCGCCGAGTGCCAAGCATGTAGGCCTGATATTGCCTTGCGTTTGCCCGTGAATTTCGGGCGCAACGCAGGCCCCCTTGAAGCGGTGAATTGCTTTCCTAAATCAAAGCTTGCGCAGGCCATCCGGCTGCGCACATCACGGTCCGGCCATTGGGCGGACCATCCGCATGTCGCTTCACAAGGAGGATATGCCATGCGATTCGATCTCACTCCCTTCTATCGTTCCACGGTCGGCTTCGACCGGCTGTTCTCGCTGCTCGATCAAGCCAACGGCGTCGATGCCGCGCCGGGCTACCCGCCCTACAACATCGAGCGCACCGGCGAGAATGAATACCGCGTTTCCGTCGCGGTGGCCGGCTTCGCCGAGCCCGAGCTCTCGATCGAGCTGAAAGAAAACACGCTCACCATCAAGGGCGAGAAGCAGAGCAAGGACACTGAGAAATCCGGTGACGTGCTCTACCAGGGCATCGCTGCCCGCACCTTCGAGCGTGTGTTCCAGCTCGCCGACTTCGTGCAGGTCAAGGGCGCGGCCCTTGAGAACGGTCTCCTGCATGTGGATCTCGTACGCGAGATCCCCGAAGCCAAGAAGCCCCGTCAGATCCCGATCAACGGGAAGACGATCGAGGCTAAGGCTGCGAAGGTCGAGACCAAGGCCGCCGCGTAAGCGCGTCTTGCCAACTCAAAATGGAGCGCCCCGGGAAACCGGGGCGCTTTCATTTCAGCGCTCACCACGGCGGATTGACCGGCACACCTGGCGCTTCCGGAGTCTTGGCCGGCTCCGGACTCTTGTCGGGTTTCTTTGCCGGCTCCGCACTCTTGTCGGGATTCTCGGCCGGTACCGGCTGCTCGGGCGTGGCGCTTGTCGATGCCAGCGCGGCGGGGCGCGGTCGCGGCACCGGGGTCCGCGTCGGTGGCGTCGCGACGGAGCGAGCGATGGACGGATCGCTCGGCGTGCCTGCGCGCGGTGGTGGCGGCGGCGGCGGAAGCGCACCCTGGCGATCGACACCTTGTGGCGCGCGGATCACGCGGGGGTCCGTCCCGGGCGGCGGCAATGATCTTTCCTCGTCGGCGTCTTCGTAGGTGCCGCCCGGTAGCGGCGGGCGGCCATAATAGGAATCGCGAGGATCGAAACTCGGATCGCGACTATAGGGCCGCCCCTCGCGCCACGCGCCAGGGCCCGGTCCTTGGCGCCACGCCCCCGCCGGGATAACCGGCACCGTTGACTGCACCCGGCCGGAACGTGCATCGACCACGACGCGAATCTCCCGGTCGTATCGATCGACCGCGTGCAAGACATAGGCCGGACCCTGACGAACCGGCCGGCCGATCGGATTGAAACCAAGCGAGCGGATAATTGTGATGATTTCATAGGGCGGCAGGCCATCGATCGCAGCCTGTGGAGGACGAACGTCCTGTGCCGCACCGGTGCCGATGCCAGCCAGCCAGATGGCAGCGGCCGTCGTAAAGATCGTTGCTGTAGGTTTCACGAAGCTCTCCCCGTGACTACCGTCACCCACCCGAAGAATATAGAGATTCGCCTGCGATTGGGGCGTAGCTTAGGCAGGTTTCATCACCCGCCGCGGACCATATCCACGAACCGATCTACCTCGTCGGGGCGGGTGGCAAAGGACGTCACCAGGCGCAACAACACTTCATCGTGGCCAATCGTGCGGCCGGCCGGCAGGCTATCGCTATTGCGCGCATAAAAGCTCGCGCCCGCGGCCTTGAGCTTCGTCTCGATCCGCTTTGGCAAGATAACGAAGACGAGATTGGCCTCCACTGGCCAGACCGGCGGAAAGCCCGCGGCGGCAAGACCCGCTCCCAATTTCTGCGCGAGCCCATTGGCGTGACGCGCCAATCGCAGCCAGCAATCGTCGGCAAGGTACGCGTCGAACTGAGCGGCGAGAAAGCGGTGCTTGGAGAGCAGATGTCCGCCGCGTTTGCGCCGTTCATGCATGGTGTCGGCGATCTTCGGATCGAAGAAAACCACCGCCTCGGCGGCGAGCGCGCCGCCCTTGGTTGCGCCGAATGAAAGCACGTCAATGCCGGCTTCCCATGTCGCTTGCGCCGGCGACGCATTGAGGCCGACGAGTGCGTTGGCGATACGTGAGCCATCCATGTGAACCTTGAGGCCGTGTGCATGAGCGGCCGCGGCAAGCGCGGCGACTTCCTCGATGCGATAGACGGTGCCGGCTTCGGTTGCCTGTGTCAGCGATAGGGAAGCGGCATTAACTTGATGCGGCCGGTGGCCGGAATATTTCTCAATCGCGGCGGAGACGGCTTCGGGTTTGAGCCTGCCGCCCTCACCGTCGAGGCCGATCAGCTTGAGCCCGTCACCGAAGAATTCCGGCGCGCCGCATTCGTCAGTTACGATATGGGATTCGGCATGACAGAGCACCGCACCCCAGGGCGGGGTCACCTGCGCGAGCGACAGCGCGTTGGCCGCGGTTCCTGTGGACACAAAAAAGACTGCAGCTTCGCGGCCGAAGAGGTCGCCGATGCGGCGTGCAACCTTTTGCGTCAGATCGTCGTTGCCATAACCGAGGGCAAAGCCATCGCTCGCGCGCGCGATGCCCTGCAAGATTTCCGGCGCGATCGCGGCAGTGTTGTCGCTGGCAAAATTCATTTCAATCGCTTGGGAATAGCTTTCGGCGGACGTTGCCGAGCAGCTTTGCCCGCTCATATGGATGGGGTCAACGTAGGGCGTTTACGGCAAAAGTGTTTCGCGCGCGGCGAGGCGGCATTCGGCTTGTTTCGCTGGCTACCCGGCCTGGGAAATAAGCGGCATGGATAGCGCATTTTTCCGGCTCGTCAGCACTTGAGAAATGAAGCAAAGTTTGTCATCGTCCGTTGTTTAGGACAGTATTACTGTCCCAGTTCGCGGACGCGCAGAGAGCCAACCGGAGAAGCATCCGGCGGCGGCGGCGGGCGGAGCGGCATCGGCGGTGATCAACTGGCCGGTGCCCAAAGGGAGCGGCCAGAAGGCCGCCCTTCATGCGCAAGGTTTGCTGTGTAACTGTAGCGCTTGGCAGCGCTACGGACGCGGAAGGTGCGCCGGAACTCGATCGAATCGGATCGCGCACGGCGGCGGGTGGTAAGGGCGATAGATGAACGGGTTCGACAAAAAGAAAGTCGAGCGTATCGCGCCGGTTGCCGGACAGGCGACCGCGGCGGACTTTTTCGATTCCGCCGATCCCGGAATTCCCGAAGCGCGCGGCCTTTACGATCCGAAGCTCGGCAAGGATTCCTGCGGCGTCGGTTTCATCGCCGACATCAAGGGGCGTAAGTCGCATAAGATTGTCGATGACGCACTCACCATCCTGCTCAATCTCGAGCATCGCGGCGCGGTCGGCGCCGACCCGCGCGCCGGCGACGGCGCCGGCATCCTTGTACAGATCCCGCACCGCTTCTTTGTCAGGGAGACCGCCGCGCTCGGCTTCACGCTGCCGGCGCCCGGCCATTACGCCGTCGGCTACTTGTTCCTGCCGCGCGACAAGGAATGGCGCGACACCGTGCGCAGAACTTACGAAGAAGTTGCCGCGCGTGAGGGTCTTGCCGTGCTCGGCTGGCGTGACGTGCCGCACGATAATTCGACGCTCGGCGAATCGGTGAAGCCCACCGAGCCGGTGCACATGCAGGTTTTCATCGGGCGCGGCGACAAGATCGAATCCGAGGACGAGTTCGAGCGGCGTTTGTATATCCTGCGCAAGGCAATCTCGAACGCGATCTACCAGAAGCGCGAACGGCGGCTCTCCGGTTATTACCCGGTATCGCTGTCCTGCCGCACGGTGATCTACAAGGGCATGTTCCTCGCCGATCAGCTCGGCACTTATTATCCCGACCTGCGAGATCCGGATTTTGAGTCGGCGCTGGCGATGGTACATCAGCGCTTTTCCACCAATACGTTTCCGACGTGGTCGCTGGCGCATCCCTACCGGATGATCGCGCATAACGGCGAGATCAACACGCTCCGCGGCAACGTCAACTGGATGGCGGCACGTCAGGCCTCGGTGTCGTCGGCGCTCTACGGTACCGACATCAACAAACTCTGGCCGATCTCCTACGAAGGTCAGTCCGACACCGCCTGCTTTGACAATGCGCTCGAATTCCTCACCCAGGGCGGCTATTCGCTCGCGCACGCGATGATGATGCTGATCCCCGAGGCCTGGGCGGGCAATCCGCTCATGGACGAGGAGCGCCGCGCTTTTTACGAATACAACGCCGCGCTGATGGAGCCGTGGGATGGCCCGGCGGCGATCGCCTTCACCAACGGCCGTCAGATCGGCGCCACTCTCGACCGCAACGGCTTGCGCCCCGCGCGCTACCTGCTCACCCGCGACGATCGCATCGTCATGGCCTCGGAGATGGGCGTGCTGCCAATTCCCGAGCGCGACATCGTGCGCAAATGGCGGCTGCAGCCCGGCAAGATGCTGCTCGTCGATCTCGACGAGGGCCGGCTCATTCCCGATGAGGAATTGAAGACCACACTGGCGCGCTCGCACCCTTACAAGGAATGGCTCGAGCGCACCCAGATCGTGCTCGAAGATATGCCGCCGGCGCCGGGCGACGCGCCGCTGTCCAATCTTTCGCTGCTCGATCGTCAGCAGACCTTCGGCTACACGCAAGAGGACCTGCGCATCCTGATGGCGCCGATGGCGACCACCGGCGAAGAGGCGGTCGGCTCCATGGGCAACGACACGCCGATCTCGGCCTTATCCGACAGGCCGAAGTTGCTGTTCACCTACTTCAAGCAGAACTTCGCGCAGGTGACGAACCCGCCAATCGACCCGATTCGCGAGGAGCTCGTCATGAGCCTCGTTTCCATCATTGGGCCGCGGCCGAACCTGTTCGATCTCGAAGGAATGTCGAAGACGAAGCGCCTGGAAGTGCGCCAGCCAATCCTGACCGACGCGGATCTGGAAAAAATTCGCTCGATCTCCGACATGGGCGATCATTTCCGCTCAACCACGCTCGACATCACCTTCCCTGCCGACAATGGCGCCGCCAGCAACATGGCGCCGGCGCTCGACACGTTGTGCATCGACGCGGAAAAAGCGGTGCGCGAGGGCATCAACATCATCATTCTGTCCGACCGCAAGGCGAGCGCCGAACGCATCCCGGTGCCTTCGCTGCTCGCGTGCGCCGCGGTGCATCACCACCTTATCCGCCAGGGCTTGCGCACATCGGTTGGCCTCGTGGTCGAATCCGGCGAGCCGCGTGAAGTGCATCATTTCGCCTGCCTGGCCGGCTACGGCGCCGAAGCGATCAATCCTTATCTCGCCTTCGAGACGCTGGTCGCGATGAAGGACGATCTGCCGCAGAAGCTCGACGAGAAGGAAATTCTCAAGCGCTACATCAAGTCGGTGGACAAGGGTCTGCTCAAGGTGATGTCGAAGATGGGCATCTCCACCTACCAGTCCTATTGCGGCGCGCAAATTTTCGACGCCGTTGGGTTGAAGGCGGACTTCGTCGAAAAATTTTTCACCGGCACAGCAACGCGCATCGAAGGCGTGGGCTTGGCCGAGATCGCGGAAGAGGCCGTTCGCCGCCACCGCGACGCTTTCGGCGACGCACTGATCTACAAGACCGCTCTCGACGTCGGCGGCGAATACCAGTTCCGCACGCGCGGCGAGGATCACGTCTGGACCCAGCAGACGGTCGCCGATTTGCAACACGCCGTGCGCGGGAATTCCTATGAGACGTACCGCGCCTTCGCCCGCACCCTCAACGAGCAGACGGAACGGCTCGTCACCATCCGCGGCCTGTTCAAGCTGCGGGCGGCGGAAGAGGACGGACGCAAGAAGGTCTCGCTCGACGACGTCGAGCCGGCCAAGGCCATCGTGCGCCGCTTCTCGACCGGCGCCATGTCGTTCGGCTCGATCTCACGCGAGGCGCACACCACGCTCGCCATCGCTATGAATCGCATCGGCGGCAAGTCGAATACCGGCGAGGGCGGCGAGGAATCCGAACGCTTCAAGCCGTTGCCAAATGGCGACTCGATGCGCTCGGCGATCAAGCAGGTTGCCTCCGGCCGCTTCGGCGTCACCGCGGAATATCTCGTCAATTCCGACATGATGCAGATCAAGATGGCGCAAGGCGCCAAGCCCGGCGAAGGCGGACAATTGCCCGGGCACAAGGTCGATAAGATCATCGCCAAGGTGCGCCACTCGACGCCGGGGGTCGGCCTGATCTCGCCGGCGCCCCATCACGACATTTATTCCATCGAAGATTTGGCGCAGCTGATCTTCGACTTAAAGAACGTCAATCCCACGGGCGACGTTTCGGTGAAGCTCGTCTCCGAGGTTGGCGTCGGCACCGTCGCCGCCGGCGTCTCCAAGGCGCGTTCCGATCACGTCACCATCGCCGGCTTTGAGGGCGGCACTGGCGCCTCGCCGCTGACATCGATCAAGCATGCCGGATCGCCGTGGGAGATCGGGCTTGCCGAAACGCACCAGACGCTTGTTGCCAACCGGCTGCGCGGGCGCATCGCCGTGCAGGTGGACGGCGGCATCCGCACCGGCCGCGACGTCGTGATCGGCGCACTGCTCGGCGCGGATGAATTCGGCTTTTCGACGGCGCCACTGATCGCCGCCGGCTGCATCATGATGCGCAAGTGTCACCTCAACACCTGCCCGGTCGGCGTCGCGACGCAAGACCCGGTCTTGCGCAAGCGGTTCCGTGGCCAGCCCGAGCACGTCATCAATTATTTCTTCTTTGTCGCCGAGGAAGTACGCGTGCTGATGGCCGCGCTCGGCTACCGCAACTTCAATGAGATGATC
>JACQTM010000334.1 GCA_016210825.1 Hyphomicrobiales bacterium | reverse complement strand
GGCTGGAAGCTCATTCTCATCGGGAACGCCGTCGGATTCGTGTTTGCCGTCGTCGCCTTTACGATCAGCGTGGTTTCATTTCCCATGCTGCTTGACCGCAATGTCGGCGCCGCAGTGGCGATACTCACGTCGATGCGCGCGGTCGCAGCTAACCCGGTCACCATGGCGGCCTGGGGCGTGATTGTGGCCGCATTGCTCGTGATTGGGTGCCTCCCCGTCTTCGTCGGCCTCGCCGTGGTAATGCCCGTGCTTGGCCACTCGACATGGCATCTCTACCGGCGCGTGGTGGCATCTTAGCGCGCTGCGGCAGCTGGGGCGGCGAAATGATATCCTTCCCCCCGGGCCGGTTACGGCCCGAGGGAGGCAATCATGCCCAAGCGACCGCGCGCCACGTTCCTTATTTTTGTCAGCCTTGTTGTCGCTACGTTGCTTGGACTTGCGGATTCCTTGCCGGCACAGCCTGCGCCGCCCGCCGATTGGTGCATGCGCTGGACCGATAATTGCACGATGTGTCAGCAAACCAAGGACAAGGCCGAGGCGACCTGCTCGACCAAATCGAGCACGTGCCGGACCGGACCGGTTCGCTGCCTGAGCGCGGATACCGCGGCTCTCAAGGCGGCGTGCGAAAAATGGAATTCGGTACGCGACAATTCCTGCAATGTGTGCAGCAAGCCGGACGCTCAGGGCCGGAGAATGTGCACGCTGAAGGGCTGCCCGCCACGAGAAATCGTCTGTCTCGTTCCCCGCCCCTAACGCACCTGCGCGGCCGACGGTGTGATCAACATTCCCCACCTTCGATTCTCGCGAACTCGGTCACCGTAGCGTGAATGGTGCGTGAAAATAGCACCGACTATCCTTACGCGGCTGGGCAGCCGCGGAGAATGTCGTGCGCACGATACTATCAATGGCGATTACGGTTTTTGTCGCGCTCGGTGCATTGACAACCACGCCGCAGGTTCAGGCCCAGGAAAACCCACAATATCTCGCCGAACGCGCTGCCGAACTTTTCGATCAAGTTGAAACAAAGCGGCGGGCAGCGATCGAGTTCTTTGTCGCACGCGGCAAGGCCGACGCAGCTCCCGCACTGATCGAGGCGCTTCGTTTTTCCCCGCGCAGACACGAAGCTTCCTTCCTAACCGCGCTCGAGACAATAACGAAAGCGAAACCGGGACGAAGTTGGCACGACTGGATGATCTGGCAGGAGCGCAACGCTGCAATTGGCGTCTTTCCCGGCTTCGATGCCTTCAAGGCGAGAGTCCTGTCGCTCGTCGACCCCGCATTTCAAACATTCGTCCATTCCGGTGTTCGCCATGACATTCGGCTGGAAGAAATCGCCTGGGGCGGTGTGCCCGTGGACGGCATTCCGGCCCTGACCAATCCGAAATTGATTGCCGCCAATGACGCGACCTATCTCGGCAAGGACGATCTCGTGTTTGGCGTCGCCATCGCCGGCGATATTCGCGCCTATCCATTACGCATTCTCGATTGGCATGAGATGTTCAACGATGTTGTCGGCGGCGTTCCGGTTAGCCTCGCCTATTGCACGTTGTGCGGCTCCGGCATTCTGTTCGATACGCGCGTCGTGGGGCGCGAAGAACCATTTGTGTTTGGCTCATCCGGCTTGCTCTACCGTTCAAATAAGCTGATGTACGACCAGCAAACGAAATCGCTGTGGAACCAATTTACCGGGCGGCCAGTGGTCGGCCCGCTCACCGGATCGGGGATCGAGCTCAAGACGCTGCCCGTGGTCATCACCAGCTGGGAGAAGTGGCGTACGGCACACCCGCAGACCAAGGTCCTTTCACTCGCAACCGGCCATCGGCGCGATTATCGGGCTGGCGCGGCATACGGAGAATATTTTTCGAGCCCGAACCTGATGTTCCCGACGTCAACCGACGATCGCACGCTCGCGCCGAAGGACTACGTCTTCGCGCTACGCGGCGCGCAATCCGAGAAGGCCTGGCCGCTCGATCGTTTCAAAGGCGGCGCCGTCATCAACGATCGCGTTGGCGCGCTGGATCTGGTCCTTGTGGGAGATGCGGAGACCCGGACCGTGCGCGCGTTCCGGCGGGATGGGATCGATTTCAAGAAAGGCGCCTCCGCGAATGAATTGATTGGCGGCGGCGAAACGTGGACAGTCACCGAGGATGAATTAATCGCCGCGAGCGGCCGCCGTCTCACGCGGCTGCCCGGTCACATCGCTTATTGGTTCGCGTGGAGTGGTTATTTCGGCGCCACAGGCGAACTCTCCGCGCGCTAACCGGCAATTTCATGGAGCAGCTGCGCCAATGCATCCGGCGTGGTGATGTGTGGATTGTGGCTGGAATCAATCTCATAAGTGCCCCATCCCTCGCGCTTGCCGCGTTCGTAGAATTTGCGAAAGCGGTCGTCGGGCGGGCAGCGCTTACAATAGATGTAGTGGCGCGGCAGCGTTGGCTCGCCGTGGAGCAAACGGAGCGGCTGCGAAAAGGTTTTCAGGGGCTGCGGCCGCCGTCGCGGCTCGGCCCATGATTTGTCGGATTCGGACGTGTCAGCCGGCATCGGATTAGGCGGAATGAACCCGCCATTCTTTTTTGCCGCCGCGCCCATGATTTCCTCACGGCCCGGTGTGAGGCTGAACACGCTGTCGCCATCGCGCGGCGCAAACGCGTCGATATAGACGAGCTTTGCCACGCGCCCGCGCACACGATCGGCAACGCCGGTCGCAACCATGCCCCCATATGAGTGGCCGATAAGGATGACATCGCGTAGATCCTCGGATTCCAGCACGCCGAGTATATCGGCGATATGAGTTTCGAGATCGATATCGGGATGCGCAAGATGCGCGCGCTCGCCGACCCCCGTATGCGTCGGCGTCACCAGCATGTGCCCGCGCCCGGCCAGCAGCGGGTGCATTTTCTTCCACGCCCAGCCCGCGGACCAGGCACCGTGCGCAACGACGAATGTAGCCAATGGCCCCTCCTCCCACCCAACGATTGCAATTCATAGCAATCCCGTATGCGGCATTTAGCTTGTCGCTCACAGCCTGGCACGCTTTCCACGCGCATTCCGTTCAAATTGAGCTAAAACCGCAATGCACTTTACGCAACGGCGGCAAGATCCGGCAGTAACTATCGCGTAATTTCCGGCGCCAAGACGGGGGCAATTTCAGCCCCGCCAGTACCGGTGCCATGCGCAAGTCCAGATCTCGATCCAAGAAGGCGACGCGGCGACGGGGTGACACCTTCGCTATCCTGCTGACAAGCGGCGCCGTGATTGGATTGCTGGCGCTTGGCGTTTTCGTGAACGCGGGTGTGCGCGGGCCCGGCAACTGGGACCGCGAATCGATCGATGCATTCGAGAAATTGATGCGCACCGGCTCAATCCTTTTCGTTCCGCCGCGCGGCAACGACTGCCGACAGAAAATGATCGATAACGTCACTGGCCTGACCTGGGACGTCGGCTTGGTGGATTGCGATAAAGCCGTCGCTCAAGCCCAGAAGAATTATCAACGGCAATGGATCACGCAGCGCGTCGAAGAAATCCGCGCCGGCCTCGCCAAACGCTAACGCCTTACGATTTGAACCTTAGTTCATCGCCGCGCGACCCATGCGGGTCGCGTCAGCGTCTGTTGATGGCGATTGCAACCGCGTTTAACTTACACCAGCCGATTGCGGGAAACTGGATCGTTGGAGTTACGAATGACCGCGACTGATGCCACGTTCACGAAGCTTCCGTTCTGGCGCACCGTCGGACATTCATATGCGCTTTGGCTGCGGAATTTCCCCGAGCTCATACGGTTCGCCTGGCTTTGGCTCGCGGTGATGGTGCCGGTTTTCGCCGTGTTGATGTGGTGGCAGGCGCCGCTCTTCGCCGAATTGATACAGGCGGCAGGCACTAATCGGCAGGTCTCCAATCCAGGTTTTTTACTGTTGATCCAGGTGATCAGTACGGTGGCCATGCTGCCCATACTCTCATCGCTTGCGGTCGCCTGGCATAGGTTGCTGCTGCGCGACGAACGGGTCGCATCGAGCATCTACTTGCGCCTTGATCGCGTTGTGATCGGCTATGCAGGCCTGTTGTTCATCACGGGCGTCATGGCGAGCGCACCGCAATATGCGTCGCAACTCTACGACGCGATATTTCTAGAGGCGGACGTGACTGAAAGTACCGTTATCTCAATCCTGGGCTTTATCGGATCAATCATCGGTCTCTTCATTGCCGGGCGCTTGTTCATGGTACTGCCGGCACGTGCACTTGACCGCACGGAGATAACCTTTGCCGACGCGTGGAGCGCGACGCGGCGCAACGGCTGGCGATTATTCTTCGGGTATTTCCTGTGCATCCTGCCGATCGGTGTTTTCGCAGGCCTCGTCTCTTTAAAACTCGTTACGCTTAACGCGTCACAGCTCGTAGTCGTGGCGCTGTGGGTCGCGGTGTCGGTCGCCGAGATACTCGGCGGATTGATTGCAGTCGGCTTCCTCTCGCTCGCCTATCGTTACTTTTTCGAAGCCGGCCGCAACCCGCGCTGACAAATGACAACGCCCGGCGTTGGCCGTCGGGCGCTTCGTATCAAGACTTCAAACGCTTCAGGCGTGCTGTAAGTTCGACGCCGCCTGCTTGCCGCGTTCAGTGATCACCTCGTAGCTGATCTTCTGACCCTCAACGAGGGTGGTCATGCCGGCACGTTGCACGGCGCTGACATGCACGAACACGTCGCGCGAGCCATCGTCCGGTTGGATAAATCCAAAGCCTTTCTGCGTGTTGAAGAACTTGACGGTACCAGTGGCCATATCGGCCCTCCTTACTTATCGCATCGCTAGATGGGACGCGCGCTCATCGTGCGCCCCTCATACATCCGAGTTTTGGGAGATGACTTGAGAGCACCCAATTCCGGGAGCGAAGCAAGGCAGGCCGAAAACCAGGTTGCTGCGCGCTATTTAGTACGACGCGCGACCGGCGGCAAGTGGCGACTTGAGCGGACATCAGTTGCGTTAACGCCGTTCACTGGCGCTAGCTCGGCTTACGCTTCAGGGGATATTTGGCGCTGTCATAGAGTTGGCGGATGCCCTCACCGTCGATCCGCGTCTCTTCGACTTCGAGAATGGTGCCGAGCAGATAGGCCGCCGGCATCTCTTCGATCGCAAAACGGATCGCCTCTGCGGCTGTATCGAATCGCCGATAGCCCGCAGGGCGGTTGCCCTTTTTGCTCCGGCTCGGAAAAAGCTCCGCAGACGCATTATAATCGAAATTCATCATCGCCCCATTTAAGCACGGCGGACATCCGAACGCGAGACTTCAAGCGGCAGCTTATTTCGGTAAATCGATGGGCCCGCCACAAGGGCGGGCCCCGCTCTCAATGAGTTGGCTGTATTTGCCGCGCGATTCACTGATGCTTACGAACCGACCGCGTCGCTCACGCATTTTTTGATGTGACTGTCCTTGGCCGCGCCGGCGAGCTTTTTATCCGCAGCGGACTTGTCACAGGCAGCCTTCGCATCGTTCTCGCATTTCGTCATGAACGATGTCATGGCGGCGCCAGCGAGTTTCTTGTTGCCGGCCTCGACTTTGCAGGATGCGGCGAAGGCGGTGCTCGCAACAAGCGAAAGCGCGGCGGCCAATACGATCGACTTCATGTCCTTCTCCCATTTTGACCAATCGCGCGAGAAAACGGTGGCGTTGGTCTTGATGCTCACGATAAGCACGGTTTTTGGCAGGGTAAAGACACCGTGCGGAAGTCGTTATTTTGTGACTGAAACCTCGCCGCCGTTCGAAGCCTCCAGCACCGGAAAACCCGGTCACTCGCAGTTCGCTGGAAGTTAAGCGCCTAGCTTTGCCGCCAGATCCTCAAGATTGCCTGCCGCGGCATTGACTTCGAGCTTTGGTGACTTCTCGCCGCGGCCTGGACCATATTCGTGCGGCCGTGCCACGTGGCCGGTTTTGAGCCCGCAGGTGGCGGCGGCGGAGAGATCGTTCGAATGCGCCGCCACCATCATACAGGCCGAAGGGGCAAGATCGAGCGCCTCGCAGGCGGCGAGATAAACCCGTGGCTTTGGCTTGAAGTCGCCGGCGATCTCGGAGCCAAGAATGGCATCCCAGGGAAAGCCATTGCGCCGCGCCAGATCGACCATCAGCGAAATATTGCCGTTCGAGACCGGTGCAATGATGAACTTGCGTTTGAGCCGCGCGAGGCCGGGGGCGGAATCCGGCCAGCCATCGAGCCGATGCCAGCCGAGGTTGAGCTCGGCAAGGATGCTTTCACTCAGTCCACCAACATTAAAGCGCTCCAAGATGCGCTCGAGGTTGCGCCGATGCAGCACATCGAGCCGGCAGAACGGAAACCGGCCGGAACGAACCTCTTCCATTGCCGGCTGATACTCGCTGCGCCAAGCATCGGCGAAGGCGAACCAATCGAGGAAATAACCGAGCGGCGCCAAGATCGCCCGCGTTTCGCGTGCGATGCTGGTGCGCCAATCGACTAACGTACCGAAGACGTCGAAGAACAGCGCCCTTACCGCCTGTGCCATAAAACCCTCCGGGGCCGCGATCGTGACCAAAGATCAGGCCACCTGCCAGCCTGGCGCTTGTCAATGGCGCCTGGATTGTCATCAATCGTTATTGCACCGCTTTGGCAGCTTTAACGTTTCTGAAGACCTTGCCGTTAGGATGGGTCATCCGCGCAATTGGGACGCAGCCAACGATGCCGAGGGCTCGCGGGAGATCGAGAAGGACGCCTGCCAGGAACCGCAGCCTGGGGCGGGAGAGCGTGCGCGCATTTTTCGCCGGCGCACTACTCACCAGTATCCTTGCCTTCGCTTTCATTATGGGCGGCAGCGTAGAGCAACAAAGCGCGTCTACGGCCATGAGCAAGAAACCGGGCGACAAGGACGACGCACCGTTTCGGACCGCGCCGATTCTGTTCATTCCGTTCCAGGGCAACAACTGCAAAGAGCACTTATTTGACAATCTGAACGGCCGTATCTGGTTTTTCGGCTATGTCGATTGCGCCGCTGCGATCGCACGCAACGCCGGTACCGGGGTGATGGTCTGGTCGGCCGCACGGGTTGACGCAGTTCGCGGCGGATTTCGCGGGAAATAGCGGCGCCGTACGTAAAAAGCCGACATCAACGGCCTGAAACACGACGAAGCAATCCGTGATCGGCCAGAGTCGCGACCATGGTACACTTTGGCACAAGTATTGATTCGTAGTCGCGAAAAGCAGGGGCACCCTGCGGGGACGCCCTAAAACATGGACAGGGAGGTCAGCGTTTCTTTGGGAGGATGAGTAAGAGCTGTTGAGTGGTCGCCATGCCGGGACAACGAAAGGAGTCCGCCGATGTTGCGATACTTTGCTCGTTCAATACTCATTGTCGCACCTTCGCTGTTCATCGTCTCGTTCGCTCTTGCCCATGACAGCTGGATTTCGCGCGGCGCATTCAAGAGCCCTATCAGCAATGAATGGTGCTGCGGTGAGGGCGACTGTTTCGTTATCCCGTCCGACAGTGTGCAAATGAACGGCGTCGGTTACGAGCTGTTCGGGGTTGAGATGGTGCCATTCACCGAAGCAATGCCGTCGCCGGACGGCGCTTTCTGGCGCTGCAAGCGCCCGGATGGGTCGCGCCGCTGCTTCTTCGCGCCGCCGCCGGGAAGTTGAGCGCCGTCCTGCGGATTACACGCCCAGTGTTCGCTTTCGGCACAGGCTCCAGAGAGCGCCGATCAATGCGACATTGACTACCGCCACAGCCGCTAGGATCGTGAGCGTGGCGTGTGACCCGGCGCGCTCGATCAGGAACGCCCCCGCCGCAGGTGCAAGCGCCTGCACAATCAAGCTCGGAAATGCGAGCCGGCCAATCAGCGTCGCGTAGCGCTGCGGCCCGAACAGCGCCAGCGGCAGTGTGCCGCGTGCAATCCACGACACGCCATAGCCGCCGCCATAAAGCAGAATCGCCAACGCCAGGATCGGCAGGTCGACGAGGAGAAGAAAGAGCCCAATCGCCATCAAGACGCATGAACCGATCATCGTCCAGATCGGATGGTAATGCCGGCCGAACAGCCGTTCGATTACGCGCGCGGCGACTTGCGAAGGTCCAAATAACGTACCGAATGCCACGGCCGTTGCAAATTCAACGCCCCGCGCCTGCAGAAAGATGAGCAGATGTACCACCACGATGGCGCCGATGCCGGCAGCGAGTGTCATCACGGCAGCGATCAGAACCAGGATCAACGTTTCGTTTCGCAGCGCCGCCGTGGCTTGCGATAGAGGTACGGCACCATCTGCACCGTGTTCGCCGTGTGATATTGCCCCGCGCGGAATGAACGCGAGCTGCAGCGGCAACGAAACGCAAAGATGTAAGGCGGCATAGACCAGACAGGTGCCACGCCAATCCATAACCGTGACCAGGTAAGCACTGAGCGGCCAACACACCGTGCTCGAGAAGCCACCAAACAACGTCAGGTTCGTGATTGGCCCACGGGCGTCATGGCCGTAGAGCTTGCCGAGGGTGGCGAAGGCAGCGTCGTAAAGACCGGCACCCATGCCAACGCCGAGCACGACCCACGACAGTAGATAGACCGGCAATGCGGGCGACAATCCAATTCCGGCCAGCCCGGTTGCGTAAAGGACTGAACTTGCTACCAGCACCGGCCGCCCGCCATGGCGGTCAATAATAAGTCCAACGCGCGGCGAGATTAACCCGGCGATGAGGAGTCCGATCGAGACGCCACCGACAACGTAGCTCAGCGGCCAGCCAGTGTCGGCGACAATCGGCCCAGCGAGCACTGCGGGGAAATAGAAAGAACTGCCCCAGGCCAGAATCTGAACAACGCCAAGCGCGGTGACCACGACGGCGGGGCTTCGATGGCTTGACGAAGCGGCGGTCAATGGCCTGGCCGCGTCATGTGCGTGTCCATCGGCATCGCAACGATCGGGAGGCCGGCTGGCGCCGCAAATCAGCGCGCATTGACCTTACGCCGCAAGCGCGATCTCGCGCAGGGCGGTCACCGCTTGCGCCGGAGCCATGTGACTTTCGCTCTCGAATCCGATCACGCGGAGCAAGCCCCGCGTCGCGCACATTTCAACGGCAAGGCGCGTGTAAGGGGTAAGCATTGGCGGCACGACCCAGGCGAAACGATCGTGCGCGAAGCTGCCGCGCCAGGCTTCGAGCGTCTCGCGCCGCACACGGCTATTGCCGGCCGCTTCCTCGTATCCGCAGGTCAAGGTCAGCGCGCCGCCGACGCGCGCCTCCCACGGTTCGATGGGCTTGAGCCAATTGTTAGCGGCGGCAGTTAACTCAAGCCGCGTATTAAACGTTTCTTCGGTGCGCTCGATAACACAGCGCTCGCCAGGCAAACAGCCGGCTAGTGTGAATATGACGGGGCGCGCAATCGGCGTCGTTTCGAGGCGTGACTTGGCCTCCGCATAGGTAGCGCATTCCTCACAAACCTGACGCAGGAGCTGGTCCGGCGGAATATGCCGCATGCGCCACCAAGTATGCAGGCCATTGACGGCGATATCATAGGGTCGCAGCCACGGATACCGCGTGCGCCGCCATAGCGGCGCCTGGTTGATCGCAGCAGCAAAGCGCGTTGGCGCCATGGCGGTGAGCACGCCCACGTAACCTGGCCAAGTGACGTTCCAGAATTCGCCCGCCGGTCCGGCCATGCGCGCGACTTCGACGTGGCGGCCGAGGCCTGGAAACGGCCAGTCAAGCGTGCGGACAAGCCAGGGAACGCCCTCCTCTTCCCGTGCCAGTGCCGTGCAGCACCATTGGTAGGAACCGTTAAGAAACCAGATTCCCGAAAACGCCAGTGCCTCGGCGATTGAAGCGACCTCGGCGACGTATGGCGAGCGCGAGCGTGTCAGCCAATGCCGCGCGAGACTGTCCATGACCGGCAGCAGACGATGCGACCCACGCGGAAACCAAGCGAGACAATCGTCGCGCAGCGCGCGCGCACTTGAGGGACGCTCGCACGCATTGCGCAGCGGTCCGCCGTCGCGCAAATCAAGGACAGGAATCGTGACAAGGCCCGGCATGAACGAACGCGATCTTCCTCTTGTGAAGCAAAAGCGGCCGATGGACGTTTCATACTAGCGTCATAAACGCAAGCAGAACGTGAATCTCCAGTAATACTCAAACGAGCATTCGCTTGGTTCGTTGCGAGAGATGTCGCGTGACTGGCGCGTCAAAGGATGGCTTTAAAATTGAATGATCGAGACATGCGTGACGCGCAAAGCTGCACCGCAGCATTTACTCTTTTGCAATGCAGCATCGAGTACTATTTTTTCATTAGATTCGTTGGGGCACTCCCCAGAAACTTAAGGATTACAACATGTTCCTGTCCAGTCTCATCCGCTTCCTGCGCCGCTGGCGGCGCTATGACGCAAGCATCCGAGAGCTATCTCGCCTCGGCGACCGCGAGCTTGCCGATATTGGAATCAGCCGTTCCGATATCTATCGGGTCGCCTGGGACAACGCCCAGCGCTGAGAGAGACAGTAATCGGTTCTGAGAAATGGCCCGCCGCGAGGCGGGCCTTTTCGTTGACCGTCGTGGTAACCGCAGCGCGTTGCCTCCCCTGCCCTGCTTGCCTACCTTGAACGCATGAGCCCCCGGTCCTTACCCGTGCATATCGTCGGCGGCGGTCTTGCCGGCACGGAAGCGGCCTGGCAGATCGCCAGCCGCGGTGTGCCGGTCGCGATCCACGAGATGCGACCCGTGCGCACGACCGCCGCGCACAAAAGCGAAAGCCTGGCCGAGCTCGTCTGCTCGAATTCCTTTCGTTCCGACGATCGAGAAACAAATGCCGTCGGTTTGCTGCACGCAGAGATGCGCCGGCTCGGGTCCCTCATCATGCGCGCCGCGGATGCCAATCAAGTGCCCGCTGGTGGCGCACTCGCCGTTGATCGCGTCGGCTTCGCACAGGCCGTGACGACGGCTCTCGAAGCGCATCCATTGATCGATATCCGCCGTGAGGAAATCCTTAATCCACCCTCCGACTGGGATAGCGTTATCGTCGCCACCGGTCCCCTCACCTCGCCTGCCTTGGCTGAGTCGATCCGTGCGCTCACTGGCGAAGCGGCGCTCGCCTTCTTCGATGCCATCGCACCGATTGTGCATCGGGAAAGCATCGACATGTCGGTTGCGTGGATGCAGTCGCGTTACGACAAGTCGGGTCCCGGCGGCTCCGGCGCCGATTACATCAATTGCCCGCTCACGCGCGAGCAATATGAAGGCTTCGTCGCGGCGCTGCTTGCAGGGGAAAAGGTCGCCTTCCACGAGTGGGAGGCGACAACGCCCTATTTCGACGGTTGCCTGCCGATCGAGATCATGGCCGAGCGCGGTATTGAGACGTTACGGCACGGACCGATGAAGCCGTTTGGCCTCACGAATGCGCACAAGCCAGAAGAGAAACCCTACGCGGTCGTGCAACTACGCCAGGACAACAAGCTCGGCACGCTGTTCAACATGGTCGGGTTCCAGACCAAGCTGAAGCACGGCGAGCAGACCCGCGTTTTCCGCAGCGTTCCGGGTCTGGCGAAAGCCGAGTTCGCACGGCTCGGCGGTATCCATCGCAACACATTCCTCAATTCGCCGAAGCTGCTCGACGACTCCCTGCGGCTCAAATGTGCGCCGCGCCTTCGTTTCGCCGGTCAGATAACCGGCTGTGAGGGCTATGTGGAATCTGCGGCGATGGGCCTGCTTGCCGGATTGTTCGCCGCCGGCGAACGGCGAGGGGAAACGATCATACCGCCGCCGCCGACAACCGCGCACGGCGCGCTGCACGGGCACATCACCGGCGGTCATATCGAGACGATCGACGCGGGGCCGAAGTCGTACCAGCCAATGAACGTCAATTTCGGCCTGTTTCCGCCGCTAGCGAATGCGGCCGAGCGTGCCGGTGATGGCCGCCACTCGGAAAAAACCCTTGCCCGGAAACGCGCGCTCAGCGCCCGCGCACTTGCCGATCTCGATCGCTGGATCGCCGGCGATCATCGCATTGCCGCCGAATAGACGCTATCCCTGCACGCATCAACTCATGTTAGAAGCCGCCCGGACCATGACGACGACCGATTCCACGCCACCCGAAATCGCTGGCCGCTGGCGCAGTCAGGTTATTCTCAAGCGCGATATTTTCTCCACCGTCGAGCGCGGCTTATTCGTCACCGATAAGGGCGAGGTCGAGGCGGTCCTTCGGCGCATCGACTGCGTGCCGTGGTGGACAGCCGGTATCGCCCGGCATTTCCTCAAGCGAGAGGCGCGCGCGCTTGCGATTGCCGGACGACACGGCATCGCACCCTCACTACTTTTCACAGGGCGTCGCATACTCGTACGTAGTTGGATCGATGGGCTACCGCTGCATATCGCAAGGCCTACCGGCGACGTCCGCTATTTCCGTTCAGGCAAGATGGCGCTACTCCGGCTGCATCGCGCCGGTGTCACCCATAACGATCTCGCCAAGGAGCAGAACTGGCTGCGTACGCCGGACGGCCGTGCCATGCTCACCGACTTCCAGCTTGCGACTCGATTTTCCGGACGACATCGCCTGTACCGCATCGCGGCCTACGAGGACCTCCGGCATCTCCTAAAGCACAAGCGCCGTTACGCCCCGGAAAGCCTTAGTCCCGCCGAACGCAATGTGCTGGCGCGCAAGAGCTGGCCAACGCTGATCTGGATGGCAACGGGAAAGCGTGTCTACTACATGGTGACGCGCGGACTTCTGAATTTCACAGACCGCGAGGGCGGCGGACCGCGGCTCGTTAACGATGCCCCCGCCGTGGCGGAGCGACTAAAAAACCATCCCGGCGTACGCGACGTCGCGGTAGTCGCCTTCCCCGACCGGCGGACGGGAACCGGTCTCTATGCCTTCGTTGAATCCGATGCTGCGAGCGACACAGTATTGATCGACTTTGTCGCTTCCGAGCTTGGCCGCACCAAGGCTCCAGAGCGGCTGCAGGTGGTGACGGCCCTGCCGCGCAACGCGGGCGGCGAAATTCGCACCGAAATCTTGCAGCTTGTCGCCATGAATCAGGTTGATCTCATTGACCCGCTAATTGCGAGCGAAGCCGAACGCAAAGTCGTGGCCCGCATCATCGCCGGACGGCAAAATCTCCGCGATCGCTTCGCGTTTTGATGCTGCCTCACAATGCAGATCCAAGACCGAAACGCGCCGCCCGCCACAATCTCAATTGCCGCCGCCATTGTGAAACTTCGGGTGGTTTGAACGGATCGTAACGCCAGCGATCCATCCGCTTGAGCGCCGGTCGAACCAGCGCCAGCGGCAGCAGCGCGGGAATGATTGCGGCGGTCGCGTGTGGCAGCAGCGCTTGCGCCTCCGAAAGATGCCTTCGCGCCCGCAGGCGCAAATCAGCAAGCACAGTACGAAGCTCCGTCGTCGCCTTGCGCGCGAAAATATCCTCAGCATTCGCCTTATAACGATCAAGCAGTTCCAGGGGCACGTAAAGTTTACGGCGCGCGGCATGGACTGGAAGATCGCGGAGCAACCCCGCTAAACCGAGCGCGAGCCCCGCATGCCGAAACAGCGCGGCCGGACCCGGATCGCTTCCGCCGCTCAAAATCATCGCCGCAAGACCAATGAGATCGGAAATAGTGCGCTCCATATAAATCTCAAGCGCGGCCAGGGTTTCGATCGGCTCGTCGTAAAGATCGAAGCCACGGGCGGCCAGAATTTCATCGAAGGCAGCGGCCGGAAGCCCAAAGCGGGCGATTGTTGCGCCGAGCACGAAGGCGACCGGATGGCCTGCCGCCTCGCCTTCTCGCTTACCCTCGACCGTCTCGCGCCACCATTGCAGGCGGATTTCACCCGGTAACGCTTCGCTGACGAGCGCGGGGATGCGCGCTGTCTCGATGTCGAAGGCATAGAGCGCAAATAGCGCATCCCGATATTCGGCCGGCGCGAACAGGGTTGCCAGGAACCGGTCTTTATCGGCCGTGCGAACGAGTTCGGTACAATAGGCAAAAGCGTCCTGCATCGCGATGACCTATGTGCGAACTCTCGTTCAGTCCACCGCAATCAGCGCCGCACCGACGCGCCGGCCTTCGCCGAGCAAAATATTGAATGTGTTGGCGGCATCTCCGGTTCGCATGACCTCCACCGTGATTTGGGTCTCGTGGAATCGCCGCCAAAGACCCGCCGGCATGGCCCACCTTTCCCGTCCGGTGCCGATTAGAAAGAAACCGACATCGGCCGCTTCGGCAAAAACCGGCGCCAGTGAAGCATCGGTAATCTCGGCGGGCGTCACCGGCGGCCACGCCCAGATGCCACTTGGTAAACACAATAGCGAACCGCGATGCGACATGCCCGCGAAGCGAAAGCCGCCATGGCCATAGCCGTCAATCGGTGCGAGCTGCGGCAGATGCCTTGCCCGCTCCTCGCCCATCGCAGCCCTAGGGCTTGTTTTTGTCCGGCGCAGAGAGGCTGTCACGGCCGGTGCCGACACCGAGATAGATCAGGATCGGCGCCGCAATAAAGACCGACGTATACGTGCCAACCAGCACCACGCCGAACATCATTGTCGCAGTGAAGGAGTGTATCGCCTGGCCGCCAAACAGCAGCAGCGCCAGCAATGCTAATGAAACGGTGACATGGGTGATGACCGAGCGCGACAACGTCGAATTGACCGAAATGTTGAGCAAATCCGGCATTGTCATTCTTTTATAACGGCGCAACATCTCGCGAATACGGTCATAGATCACGACGGTATCGTTGAGCGAATAGCCGAGGATCGTGAGCAAGGCTGCGATGCTTGTCAGATCGAAGTCGATCTGGGTGAGCGACATAAAGCCCAAGGTCAGCACGAGATCGTGGACGTTGGCGATCATCGCGCCGAGCGCGAATTGCCATTCGAACCTGAACCACAGGTAAACGAGGATGGACACGATCGCCATCATCAGGCCGACGATGCCAAATCCTAGTAATTCGGTCGAGACGCGCGGACCAACCACTTCGACGCGCCGGTATTCGACGTCGGTACCGAGCGCGCCGCGCACCTTGCCGACAGCGGCCTGTTGCGCCACATCGCCACCCGGCTGCTGCGGAATGCGGATCAGCACATCGCTCGGCGCGCCGAATTGCTGCAGCTGAACCTCGCCGAGATTGAGCTCGCTTAGCGTCGAGCGCATGCGCGCGAGATCGGCTGCGCCTGCTTTCGATTGCACCTCGATCAAGGTGCCACCGACGAAGTCGATGCCAAAATTCAATCCATGAAGAAAATACAAAAGAATCGCCATTATCGACAAAGCCGCCGAAATCGGAAAACTCACGCGCCGAAATCGCATGAAGTCGAATTTGGTGTCGTCCGGTACGATGCGAAGAAGGCGCAAGGTTGTCTTTCCCGTTGGCTGGAGTCCGATCGCTTCCGATCAAATCAGAGCCTGACTCCGGCATTTTTGTTTTAGCACAATCATTTGCGAAAACTGGTTCTCACGTTCCGGAATCATGCGCTAGATCGGCACGTGTTGCGGACGCCACCAGCGTACCCACGTCGCCACGATCAGTCGCGTCAACGTGAATGCGGTGAACACCGTCGTGACGATGCCGATGCCCAGCGTCACAGCAAATCCGCGCACCGGCCCCGTACCGATATAGAACAGCACCGCGGCGGCGATGAAGGTCGTGATGTTGGAATCCATGATCGTCGCGAGCGCGCGCGAGAAACCCGCGTCGATCGCGGTGATAGTCGTGCGACCGGTTCGCACCTCTTCGCGAATGCGCTCATAGATCAGCACGTTGGAATCCACCGCGATGCCGACCGTGAGCACGATGCCGGCGATTCCGGGCAGGGTCAGCGTTGCATTGAGCATCGACAACACGCCGAAGATCATGGCGACGTTGATCGCCACTGCAACATTAGCGAACAGCCCAAACAGCCCATAGGTCGCGAACATGAAGACCACGACCATGACCGAGCCGACATAGGACGCGAGCTTGCCCTTTTCGATCGAGTCCTGGCCAAGGCCGGGACCAACGGTGCGCTCCTCGATGATTGTCAGCGGGGCAGGCAAGGCGCCGGCGCGCAGCAGGATGGAAAGGTCGTTTGCGCTTTCCACCGTGAAATTTCCGGAAATCTGTCCCGATCCGCCGAGGATCGGCTCGCGGATAACAGGCGCCGAGATCACCTTGTTGTCGAGCACGATGGCGAAGGGCCGGCCGACATTCTGCTGCGTCGCCTGCGCGAATTTGCGAGCGCCGTTGGTATTGAAGCGGAAGGTGACGATCGGCTCACTGGTACGCTGGTCGAAACCCGGCTGCGCGTCGGTCAGGTCCTCGCCGGACACCACGACGCGTTTCTCGATCAAGTAGGTCTGTTTGTCCTTCTCGCCCTCAAGAATCTCAGATTCTGGCGGAACGCGGCCGGCCTTCGCCTGCTCCGGGGTCATCGTTTGGTCCACCATCCGGAAAGTCAGCTTCGCGGTCTTGCCGAGCAAATCCTTCAGGCGCGCCGGATCTTGCAGGCCTGGCACCTGCACAAGAATGCGATCCACCCCCTGGCGCTGAATTGAGGGCTCGACGGTGCCGAGTTCGTTGACACGGCGCTCGACGATCTGAATCGATTGCTCAACCGATTGGCGGATGCGTTCGATCAGCGCCGGCTCGGTCACGGTGAGGCGGATCAATCCACCGCCCGTGTCCTCGATATCCGCGCTGCGCTGGCCGGTTGTGCTCAATATCCCGCCGAGCGGCTGCGACAATGTCCGCAATTTGGGGAGGGCGGCTTGCGTGTCGTTGATTTCGCGAAGACGCAATTCCACGCTGGTGCCGCGAATGACCAGACTGGTATAGCCGATGCGTGCCTCGCGCATCACCCGGCGCACGTCGTCGCGTAACGTTTCGAGCTTTTCCTTACGTACCGCGCCAGAATCAACTTCAAGCAGGATGTGCGAGCCGCCCTGCAAATCGAGTCCGAGCACGATGTGGCGCTGCGCCCATTTCGGCCAGCTTTGAACCATCTTTTCGGGAAGGAAGTTCGGTACCGCGAACAGGCACACGATCAGCGAGGTCAGCAGGATCGCCATCACCTTCCAGCGGGAAAAATAAAGCATGGACCGTCCCGACGCGTGGTCTTAACGGCCGGCGCTCAGCCGGAGCCGCCTTCGTCCTTCACCGGCTCGCCCTTGGCGCGCACTTCGGCCAACATTTGCCGCATCTGGCGAATGCGAACGTCGTCGGCGATCTCGACCTCCACCTGTTCCTCATCGACGACCTTGGTGATCTTGCCGATCAGGCCCCCGGAGGTGACGACCGTGTCCCCGCGCCGTACATTCTTGACCATTTCCTGATGCTGCTTGGCGCGCTTTTGCTGCGGCCGCAGGATCAGAAAATACATAATGACGAAGATCAGGACGAACGGCAGCAGCGACGTGAGCATACCGCCGTCGCCGCCGAACGGGGAACCTTGGGCGAATGCAGGCGAAATGAACATCGGGCGGCCTTTCTGGAGTTTGGCAGGATCGTTCGGCGGCCTGTCGGACGCCAGAAATCGGCGCGGACTATAGCGGCCACAGGCCCAATTGCAACGCTGCGCGAGCGCCCAAGGGGTCGTTAATCGCTATTGGCTGGGCCAAAATGCCCTTATTGCGGCTCCGCCGCCGCCCGGCTAAGGAGCGGGACCACGGAAAGCCCGCTGCATGCCGAAATCGAAGAAACCGTCCCCGCCCGCGGGCGCACTATCCGGCACCGCCACGACGGGCACGGCCGGAAATGCGCTCGACGGGCATATTTTGCGGCGAATTGCCGACGCCCTGGAACGGCTCGCGCCGGAGCCTTTCCCGCGTCCCGATTTGTCCGCCGCCGATGCCTTCGTCTGGCACGCCGAAGGCGCCCGCCTCGTGCCGGTACCGCACGTCAACCGCGTTGAGATGTCGCTGCTCAAGGGCATCGACCGGGTGCGCGACACGCTGATGGAGAATACCGAACGGTTTGCAAAGGCATTACCGGCGAACAACGCATTGCTCTGGGGCGCGCGCGGCATGGGTAAGTCGTCGCTGGTCAAGGGCGCGCACGCCGCGGTAAATTCAAAGCTCGCCGCCGAGGACCACCTTAAGCTCGTCGAAATCCACCGTGAGGATATCGAGGGTCTTCCCGACCTGATGACGTTGCTGCGCGATAGCTCGCACCGCTTCATCGTATTCTGCGACGACCTCTCCTTTGACGGCGACGATACCTCGTTCAAATCGCTTAAAGCGGTGCTCGAAGGCGGCATTGAAGGCCGGCCTGACAACGTGATCCTTTACGCCACCTCCAACCGCCGTCACTTGATGTCGCGCGACATGATGGAGAACGAACGCTCGACCGCAATCAATCCCGGCGAGGCGGTTGAGGAAAAGGTTTCGCTGTCCGACCGGTTCGGACTATGGCTTGGATTTCATCGCTGCAGCCAGGACGAATATCTGGCAATGGTCGAAGGCTATGTGCGCCACTATCGGATTCCATTCAACGGCGACGCGCTGCGGCGTGAAGCATTGGAATGGGCGACAACGCGTGGCGCGCGTTCAGGGCGGGTAGCTTGGCAGTATATTCAAGATCTCGCCGGCCGGCTGGGGGTACAGCTTTCAACCGCGCGATCGACTTAAAAGCCGTCGATGCAACTGCATCTCCTAAATGCAATTCCACCAATGCGGCATGTTGTTTATCCGGCCTTCGCCACGGCTAATGGGAGTTCGGCCAGCGAGTTGACGCGGAAATCGGCGTCAAACCCGAATGGCTCCATTCGCATGCGCAGCGCTTTGAACATTGTCGCCGGACGGACGGCGACGTTGCCGCCGATTTCGCGCTTTAGCGCCTGCGCCGTTACCCGCTCAACCCACGTCACCTTAAGTCCGTAATTTTTGGCTCCACAGACATCGAAGGCATTCGAAGAGACAAAGAGAACTTCATGCGGGCCAACGCCTAACTCGGTTTGGATGAGCTCGTAGACCTCGGGGCTGGGCTTAAAGATCTTGCGCGAATCCACGCTGATAACCGCCTCCAGGATCGATGCCAAACCGGAATTTCGCACGACGTCATCCAACATTTGCTGGCTGCCGTTTGAAAGAATTGCAAGCCGATAGTTCTTCAAGGCAGTCAATGCCTGCTTCGCGTCCGGATAGAGCTCAAGGTGGCAGTACTTATCCATGATGCGGTCGAATAGGCTTCGATCATGGTCGAGCCCCAAGCCATCAAGCGTGTATGCCAGCGACTCTTGAGTTATCGCCCAGAAATCCGCGTAGCGGCCCATCAACGATCGCAGCCACGTGTATTCCAACTGCTTCAACCGCCAAATCTGTGTGATCACCTCGCCGTATCCGGGATAAGCCTCGTCGGTGACTGCCGCCACGGATTGGATGTCGAAAAGCGTTCCATAGGCGTCGAAGACGATGGCTTTAACGGTCACTTTCGGATTGTCCCTTGGTTTGTTGCTCGGCCGTTTGGATTGGGAATCTATTGCTGAAGCGACAGGAAACTAAAACAAAAAATCCCCGTGAGAATGATGCATGCAAACGCGCGGCCATTTGAAAATGCCGCAACGTCGCGTAACCCCGCCACCAATTG
>JACQTM010000346.1 GCA_016210825.1 Hyphomicrobiales bacterium | reverse complement strand
TGGCAAGCGCCGCCGCTGCGACCCTTGTGCCTGCGGGCTTCGCCGTAACGAATAAAGTCCACGCTTCGGCGCCCACCGTCGGCAAACAGGCTCCGGGATACTACCGCGTTAAACTCGGCGAGTTCGAACTCACGACCGTTCACGATGGCATCGTCAAGTTTGCCCAGCCGGAGAATTTAGTCGTCAACAAACCATTCGATGAAGTTGGCAAAGCATTCGACGCGGCTTTCATTCCGCGCGACAATTTCCGTATTCCGTTCACGCCAACTTTGGTCAATACCGGCAAGAATCTTGTGCTGATCGATTCCGGCTTTGGCGACAATGGCCCGCCGACGACCGGCGGGTTGATGAGTAATTTGGCCGCCGCCGGTATCGATCCGAAAGCCATCGATACGATCCTCATCACCCATTTCCATCCCGACCACATCTCCGGTATCCGCGCCAAGGCTGGCGCCGCCAATTTCCCCAATGCCGAGATCATTCTGCCCGCCGGCGAATGGAAATTCTGGAACGACGAGGGCGAAGCGAGCCGCGCTGCCGAGGTATGGAAGGGCGCCTTCGCCAACGTCAAACGCGTCTTCGGTCCGATCGCCAAGGACGTGAAGCAGGTCGAGTACGGCAAGGAAGTCGTACCCGGCATTACCATGATCGACTCGCGCGGCCACAGTCCCGGTCACGCCTCCTACGTGATTGCCTCCGGCAACGCCAAGCTGCTGGTGCTCGGCGACGTGACCCAGCACCCGGCGATCTTCGCCCGCAATCCCGAGTGGCGGCTCTGGGCCGACATGGTTCCGGATCAGGCGCTGGCCACGCGGCGCAAATTACTCGACATGCTGGCGGCCGAGAAGATGCCGATCACCGGCTATCACTATCCGTTCCCCGCGACCGGCTATATCGCCAAGCAGGGCACGGGATATGAGTTCGTGCCGGCGATGTGGAATCCGGCGCTCTGATTGTTTTATTAGTCCTGAAATGCTGCGGGCGGCCTCACCCGGCCGCCCGTTCGATTTCTTCGATATCTTCGTCCGACAAACCGAAATGATGCCCGATCTCGTGCACCAGCACGTGAGTGACAACGGCGCCAAGCGTTTCTTCGTGTTCCGCCCAGTAATCGAGAATCGGCCGGCGATAGAGCCAGATCATGTTCGGCATCTGCACCGGATCGCTCTCCGAACGAAACGGCAGGCCGACGCCGTGGAACAGCCCGAGAATGTCGAAGCCGCTTTCGAGCTGCATCGCATCGATCACCTCGTCGGTCGGGAAATCGTCCACGCGAATCACGAGACCATCGCACAGATCGCGAAAGCGCGCGGGTAACCGGCGAAACGCTTCTTCCGCCATCATCTCCATTTCGGCGAGCGTCGGCGCCGCCACTTTTCGCCAGGCGAGCGGGTCGGAGAGGGGTTTGTCGTTCATTCCGGTTTTCAGCGCAGATAGGTGAGCATGAGATAAACGGCGAGCACGATAAAAGCGGCCACGCTCAAGGTGCGCCCGATCCGCGTACCCCAGATCTCGATTCGATCGTCTTTGCTTTGGTCGATGCCGGGCAGGGGGCGCGCCGCGCGCTCCATTTCGTCTTTGTCCTGCCGGATTCCGGTTGCCATATGGGCAGCATAAGCGCCTGGACGCCCGCGAGGAATGCCGTGGTTGACGCGGCAAACGCAATTGCCGAGCGTGGACGCGCTTGAACGCGGTGGGGTGAATTATGGCAAGCGGACGATTGACGGCGATTTTTACGATTGCGCTTTTGGCTTTGTTTGCCGTGGCAGCCGGGCCGCGGCAGGCCGCGGCGCAATCGGAACCGCAGGCGAAATCCGCACAGTCCGCTCATTCCTCCACCCCGCAGCATCCGCGCATCTTGCGCCTGCGGCCGCGCGTCCGGATTTATTCCCGCCAGCCTCCCTACTGGGACTATCCGCGGCCCGGCACCTATTCCTGGCCCGGTCCCAACGCCGTGCGCGAATGCCGTTCCTGGCTCGAACCGGAAGCGCGCGTGAGCGGCCCGGTCATCGTGCCGCGGATGCGCTGCTGGTGGGCTCCCGGCTAAATTGCTAAAATTCTTATCGGGGCGATGGAACCCAACCGCGCTGCCTTGGTTTGAATATCCGGGACGGCGCAGCCAAGTGAGAAGACGTCATGACCAGGATCATTATACTTCTTGCGGCGCTCGTGACCGGTGCCGTGCTCGCTTTCTCTGTTCCTGCCGATGCCGCGCAGCGCAAGGCCGATGGTTTCCGCAACGCCGAACAGATCGATGTCAGCGCGCATCGCCGCCACTATCGCTACTACCGCTACCATCCGCGCTACTATTATGGACCGCGATTTTATTACGGCGCTCCGTATCCCTATTATTATCGGCCGTACCGCTACCACTATGCGCCGTGGCCGTTCTGGCCGTGGTGGTAAGCAGCCGATCGCTCAAAGCAAAAGGCCCGCCAATTGGCGGGCCTTCCACTTCATGCTTTCGATGCGATTCATTTCCATTCCCGCACGTCGACGAAATGCCCGGCGATCGCCGCCGCCGCGGCCATCGCCGGTGAGACGAGATGCGTGCGGCCCTTGAAGCCCTGGCGGCCCTCGAAGTTGCGGTTCGACGTCGAGGCGCAACGCTCGCCGGGGCTGAGCTTGTCGGGATTCATGGCAAGGCACATGGAACAGCCGGGCTCGCGCCATTCGAAGCCGGCGGCAAGGAAAATCTTATCGAGCCCTTCGGCCTCCGCCTGTTCCTTCACCAGCCCGGAGCCGGGCACGATCATCGCATTGAGGCTTGAACTGACAGTCTTGCCGTTGACGACGCGCGCAACCTCGCGCAGGTCCTCGATGCGTGCGTTGGTGCACGAGCCGATGAACACGCGGTCAAGTCTGATGTCGGTGATCTTCGTGCCCGGCGTCAGCGCCATGTATTCGAGGGCACGCTTCTTCGATGCGCGCTTAGTTTCGTCGGCGATATCGTCCGGGTTCGGTACGCTCCCGGTAATCGCCACGACATCCTCGGGGCTCGTTCCCCAGGTGACGAGCGGCGGCAGCTTGGCGGCGTTGAGTTTCACCTCGCGGTCGAAATGCGCGTCATCGTCGGAGCGCAATGTCTCCCAATAGCGGCGCGCGGCGTCCCAGTCGGCGCCCTTCGGCGCCTTCGGTCGGCCTTTCAGATAGTCATAAGTTTTTTCGTCCGGGGCGACCATGCCGGCGCGGGCGCCGCCTTCGATCGACATGTTGCACATGGTCATCCGCCCTTCCATCGAGAGCGCGCGGATGGTTTCGCCGGCATATTCGATCGTGCTGCCGGTGCCGCCGGCGGTGCCGATTTCACCGATGATGGCGAGGATGATGTCCTTCGCGGTGACGCCCGCCGGCAGCTTGCCATCCACCGTCGCGCGCATGTTTTTCGATTTTTTCTGAATTAGCGTCTGCGTGGCGAGCACATGCTCGACCTCCGAAGTGCCGATGCCATAGGCGAGGGCGCCGAACGCGCCGTGGGTCGCGGTATGGCTGTCGCCGCAGACGATAGTCGTTCCAGGCAGCGTGAAGCCCTGCTCGGGCCCGATGATGTGCACGATACCCTGACGCTTGTCGAACTCGTTGAAATACTCGACGCCGAAATCGCGCGCGTTGATCGCGAGTGCCGCGATCTGCGCCTCGCTTTCGGGATCGGGATTCTTTTTGTGCCGGTCGGTCGTCGGCACGTTGTGATCGACCACGGCGAGGGTTTTCTCCGGCGCGCGCACCTTGCGCCCGGATATGCGCAAGCCCTCGAAGGCCTGCGGCGAGGTCACCTCATGCACGAGATGGCGATCGACATAAAGCAGGCAGGTGCCGTCCGGTTGCTCATCAACCAGATGGTCGTCCCAGATCTTGTCGTAAAGCGTGCGTGGTTTCATGACGTCAATGCCTTGATCGGATGCGGATGAATGCCTTGCCGCGCGGCCATCCTGGCCGCGGCTGATCAAAGGCCGGCCTGAACGGCCGCCGTTAGGCGGCCAAAGAACCGCCAGGGCAGCCGTGCGTGGTCATCCAGCACAATCCGATGCAGCGCATGAACCATAAGGGTTATATAGCCAGTCGGGCGTGTTCCGGCAACGAACGCCGTATTTCCCAGCAGCGCGAAAAACAAAAGGGGCCTTGCGGCCCCTTTATCGTTGGCAAAATCACGGGGCTTACTTCTCGTTGCCGGCCTCGGCCGCAGCTGCGGCGCCCTCGCCCTCGCCATGATGGGCCTGAACCTCGGAGATGCGGGCCCTCTTGCCGCGGCGTCCACGCAGGTAATAGAGCTTGGCCCGGCGTACTTTGCCGCGGCGAACGATCTTGATCGAGTCGACCATCGGCGAATGCAGGGGGAAGACACGCTCCACGCCTTCGCCATAAGAAATCTTGCGGACCGTGAAATTCTCATTGATGCCGGAACCGGCGCGGCCAATGCAAACACCTTCATAAGCCTGAATGCGCGTGCGCTCGCCTTCGACTACGCGCACGTTCACCAGCACGGTATCGCCCGGCTCGAAATCGGGGATGTCCTTCTTGGCGGACAGCTTCGCCACCTGCTCTTTTTCAAGTTGCTGGATCAGGTTCATGGCGAAATCTCCGTCGGCAGCGCCCGCATCCGGCGCGCGGTCCTGACTTGGTCTGATTGGGTCGGCGCTGCCTATACGACAAAGCCCAGGGCTTGTCACCCTCGGTTCATTCCCGCCGCCCGGAGCGAGCGAGGTAGGCCGCCCAGAGGTCCGGCCGCCTTGTCTTGGTCAGTTTTTCAGCCTCGGTCCGCCGCCACGCCGTGACCTTGGCGTGGTCGCCGCCCGTGAGTATTTCGGGGATCGCCGCTCCCTCGAAGACCTGCGGCCGCGTGAATTGCGGGTATTCGAGCAAGCCCTCGGCGAAGCTTTCGTCGGCGGCCGAGGCGTCCTTGCCCATGACGCCGGGCAGTAGCCGCACGCAAGCGTCGAGCAGGGCGAGCGCCGCGATCTCCCCGCCGGACAGCACGTAGTCGCCGGCCGAGACCTCTTCCAGCGCGCGCGCGGCGATGATGCGCTCGTCGATACCTTCGAAGCGGCCGCAGACAATGACCGCGCCGGGACCGGCCGCGAGCGTCGCAACGCGATTTTGCGTCAGCGGCACGCCGCGCGGGCTCATCAGCAGGCGCGGGCGCTTGTCATTCGTCGCGGCGGCGTCGATGGCATGCGCGAGCACGTCCGCCTTCATCACCATGCCCGGCCCGCCGCCCGCGGGCGTGTCGTCGACGCTGCGATGTCTATCGGTTGCGTGAGCGCGAATGTCGATTGCCTCGAGCGACCACACGCCGGCCGCCAGCGCCTTGCCGGCAAGGCTCATCTCCAGCGGACCCGGGAACATCTCCGGAAAGATTGTGAGAACGCTCGCGTGCCACATGGCTCATGCCTCTCCACAATCGTTCCCTCCCCCACGGAACTCGGATCTGTCCGAGTTCCGCATCATCGTGCGCAAATCGGGCAGGCCCGACTTGCGTCGGGGGAGGGACAGGGAGGGGGGTGGACACAAATAAATGCAGAGCAAGTTACCCCCCTCTCGGCGCCTTTGGCGCCGACCTCCCCCGCAAGGGGGGAG
>JACQTM010000333.1 GCA_016210825.1 Hyphomicrobiales bacterium | reverse complement strand
TTTCAATGCCGTCCGAGTGCGTGGCACTTCAGAAGAAAATCTTCAAGCCCGTCGATCGCCGCCCGGTCGTGGTAAACAACCGCTTTGTGCTCCCGAATCTTGTCCGCCAGCCTCGATCGCCATTTGGCGTCGATGCCGAGCCGATGCAGCTTTCTGGTTCGCATGCGATCGCGCTTGGGATGGCAACCCACGAATTAATCACTAACGCCATCAAACACGCCTACGACGAGGGCGAGCCGGGGCCGATCGATGTCAGCCTCAAACGTAATTCAGCGGATACCTTCGTTTTCCGCTTCACTGATCGTGGCCGCGGGCTCCCGGAGGATTTTCAGATCGATACCGCGGCGTCGCTCGGCATGAAGATGATCATTTCGACCGCCCGCCAGCTCGGCGGCACGTTCGAGGTCAACCGGCTTGAGCCCGGCAGCGAATTTGTGATCCACATCCCCGCAAGCGTTCAGGAAGCTTGACGACAGGCACCGTCACGTCTTCTGGTCTTCCAGCACCGCGCGCGTTGCTTCATCGGGCCCGAAGTCCTCGATGCCATCGATTGCGAGCAGCTTGGCGAGGCGGCTGCGCGCGCGGTTAACCCGGCTCTTAATCGTGCCAACGGCACAATCGCAGATGTTGGCGGCTTCCTCGTAGGAGAAACCCGATGCGCCGACGAGGACGAGCGCTTCGCGTTGATCCGGCGGCAATTGCGCAAGTGCCTGGCGGAATTCGCGCATCTCAAGGCGGCCCATTTGTTCCGGATGCGATTTTAGGCTTTCAGCGAGGCTGCCGTCGGCGTCTTCGACCTCACGGCGACGCTTGCGGTATTCCGAGCGGAAAAGATTGCGCAGGATCGTGAACAGCCACGCCGGCATGTTTGTGCCGGGCTGGAACGAGTCGATATTGGCAAGCGCGCGCAGCAATGTCTCCTGCACAAGGTCGTCGGCGCGGTCCACGTTACCGCACAATGAAATGGCGAACGCTCGCAGGCTTGGTACCGCCGCGAGGAGAGGCTCGCGAACTGAGCGGTCCATTTTCATTTAGGGCTGCCCTTCTTCTCCGGACGGCTTGTCGAGTTTTCGCAATAATTCGGCGAAGCGTTCGGGGACGCCCTCCTGCACGATATCGTCGTACATGGCGCGAAGTTTCTGCCCAATCTTGGCCTGGATTTCCCGATCAAGACCGGATTTGGGATTGTCCACTGTGGTGTCCGAAGGCATCGGTGATTGCGATTTGTCCGGTTTGCGTGGTTTCATCTGATTCATATCCCCCGCCTCAACACTGACCGGTTAGCCCCGAGATTGCCCAGATTAACCTGTGGAACTTCAGGTGGTTCCACATTTTTGGAACTTTTTTTGAACACCTGCGTTAAGGTTTGTTTGAACACCTGCGTTAAAGTTTGAATGGCTACAAAAACGGGAGGGGTATCATGTCTGCTTCTCGGTCGGTCGCGGCTTATCTGCCGTTCCTTCGCCGCTACGCGCGTGCCCTCAGCGGCAGCCAGCCTGCGGGCGATGCTTATGTCGGGGCTACGCTTGAAACCGTGGCCGCGGAGCCGGCCGTGCTGGATGGCACGTCGTCGCTGCGTGTTGGCCTTTATCGGGTATTTTCGAAAATTTGGAATTCAGTCAGCGTAAACGGGATCGCTGATCCAAGCGGAAAACCGCTGCCGGGCGAAATGCGCCTGAGCAAGATGAGTCCGCGACCGCGTCAGGCCTTTCTGCTTATCGCGCTCGAGGGTTTTTCCGAAGCCGCCGCTGCCGAGGTGCTTGAAGTGGATGTCCCGGCGCTTCGTCAACTGATTGAAGAAGCTGGCCACGAACTCGCAAGCGAGATCGCGACCGAAGTCATGATCATCGAGGACGAGCCGTTGATCGCAATGGATTTGCGTGGCCTTATCGAGAAACTCGGACACAAAGTCACGGGCGTCGCCCGCACCCATGCGGAAGCTATCGCGCTCTCCAAGGCGAAATACCCCGGTCTCATTCTTGCCGACATCCAGCTGGCCGATGGCAGCTCTGGCCTCGATGCGGTCAATGAGTTGTTACGCGCCTTCGAGGTACCGGTCATCTTCATCACGGCCTATCCCGAGCGATTTCTCACTGGCGAACGGCCGGAGCCGGCCTTCCTCATCGCCAAGCCGTTCGAGCCGGGAACCGTTTCGGCGGTCGTCAGCCAGGCGCTGTTCTTCGAACGCAACGCCCGCCGCGCCCCGCGGCGCGCCGCTAGCTAGCTGCGGCGGCGGTTTTTCATCGAATTGCACCACAAACAAAGAATTCCGCCATGGTGTACCTACCATGGCGGAATTTTTTTGCCCCTGTGGATGACGTGCGCATTTACGCCACTCGCCTTGACGCAAGGCACCGCGATTTCGAAACCTGATCGCCAGCGGGCTTTAGCCCGAGTGCCAGGATCGAGGAGTTCGCAAATGCCCGCCTCCGCCGCCAAGGAAAAAACGAGCCCCGCCACGACCCGCTTCGCCAAGGATCAACTGAAAGCCTTCGTCGAGCGCGTCGAACGCCTCGAAGAGGAAAAGAAGGCGATCGGCGACGACATTCGCGACGTCTATGCCGAGGCCAAGGCCAACGGTTTCGATATCAAGACGCTGCGGGTGATCGTGCGGCTGCGCAAGCAGGACATCGAGGAACGCAAAGAACAGGAGGCAATCCTGGAAACCTACATGCACGCGCTCGGCATGCTTGCCGCCTGAGCGCGCAAACTTAAGCGTCGGGGATTATTGCTGCAGCGCCGCGGTACGGTTGTCGAACAGCACGGTTGTCACGAAGACAACGGCACTCCCGCTGAATTTTTCGCTTGCTATGCCAAACTGCGGATCGGCGGAGAAACTCATTGCCACCGCGGACGAGGGCTTTGTCATCAGCGGGCGCAGGGTGCGAAAATCGCTGGAGCCGAGCAGCGTCGCGGTCAGGAAGTGGCGCACGTTTGGCGCCAGCATTACGGCGCGTAGCCAAGGTTGATTGTGAACTTGACCCGAAGGGGCCGGTGCCGCTGTGGCACGGGCGGGTGCGGACGCCGCGACTTGCTTGACGATCGCCGGCTGGCCGCTCTGCTTGATCGCAACCGAGGCAGTGGGCACGCCTGGCACAGCGCGGACGACTGAAGCCCCCATCGGTGGAACTCTGGCCGGCTCGCGCGCAGGCTCCGCCGCATAGGCGAGCGTCAATTCCGGTGCGCGTTTATCGTCGTATTGTGGAGCATCTGAGAAGGGTGAGCCGGCGGCGGTGGCGCCAGCTTGCGGTGTGCGCGCCGCGACCTTCACGGCCGTTGGGGTGGGCTCGGTTTCCGGCAGTCCCTGCCAATAGCCACGCGCGGCGAAGATGTCGTTGGGAGAGGTCGGCGCGACGCTTGCAGCCGGCGCCGGGGTTTTCGGTTTTGCTTCCGTTGAAGCAGCGGCCGTTGGCGCCGATGCAATGCTGAATGTCGCGGGCCGCGGCACGGGCAACCGCACTGTTGCGACGGCGGCCGGACGCTCGGACTTGTCTTCGGCCGGTGCGGCGGTGGGCGGCGTCAGGCGCGCAACGGCGGCCGGCGCCGCGGGCTTTGCGGTCGCGGATGTGATTTCGATGTCGTCGTCCTCGTCCTTATCCTTGCGAAAACCGAAAAGCTTGGCGAATAGGCCGGGCTTTGCCGACTTAAGGATGCCGTCCTCGCGCGCGGATGCAAGCGACGTGGCGGATGGCGTATTGCCGCGACGCTCGATGTCGGCGAGCGCAAGCGAATATCCCGCGAGCGGGTGACCGTCGGTCGGCACATGCACGGTGCGGCCATCGGGAAAGACCCTGACAAGCTGCTCGCGCGTCAAGCGCGGCCAATGCCGCACGTTGCCGATATCGATATGGACAAAGGGCGATCCGGAAGACGGGTAATAGCCGACGCCGCCGCGCTGCAAACGAAGCCCAATATCGCGCAGTTGCTCGAGGTCCGCGCCGGGGATGTAGAAATCCATTGCCTTGCCCAGCATATGCTGGGAGAAGCGCGCAACGCCGCCGCTGCGACGGCGCAACATGTCGTTGGTCGCCGGCGCGCGGTAGCCGCACACGATCTGCAGCGGTTCCTTGGTGCGAAGTTCATGCTGCACTTCCCAGAGCAGGTCGATGAGCTGCGGATCCATCACGATCTGCTCGTCGCGCCGCCAGTCGCGCAGGAACCGGTTAAGACTTTTCAGCGCCTCGTCGTCGTAGCGCCCGTTGCGCTTGAACGTGACGGTGATGTCCTCCTTGGTGTGGAGGTGATGCATGGAAATCGTGCGCGTCTCGCCGTCGGCGGCCGCGGTTTGCAGGCTCTCGCAACTCAGGAGCAGAAGTGCCGCCGCGAAACCGATGCGCCGGCCGTTACGCGCCTTGACGATGGAGGGCAAAACCTTGCTCGCGCGTTGAGCTGTCACGTTGTCTTTTCTCGCGTGAAAATGAAGCTCAGCAAGGCGGGCCGTGGCGCGGACGCCGCGGATTTTATTCAAATGCAGTCTTGTCGGGATCGGTTAACGGAAACTTAGCGCCCGTCCCCTGGCGCCTATCCTTCCGTTAATGGGCTAAGGGGCGAGTATGGCGAAAAATGGCCGTTTCCATTGAGCCCGGAGGCCCAATGGTTAACCAATTTGGCCGGATTTGAGGCTTTCGGCGGTCATAGCGCATGATCCGACGAAGTAGAATTACTTCGTCGACAAGATCATGCGCCGAATTATAAAATTAGAGCGCGATCGGACGCAAAACCGGTACCCACTTTTGCTGATCGCGCTCTAGCGGAAAAGCCGCTGGAAGAACTCCGCGAGCGAATTATCGGCGCGTCCCGGCAGGCGATAGACCGTGCGTGAGGCCGTCTGCGTCGTTCCCTTGCGATCGACCGCGATATCGGCGACCCGCCGCTCATCGCCCTTTAAGATTGCCAGCACGCGCGCATCGCGGCCATAGATGTCATCGCGAATTTGCAGCTCGCCGGCATCGTCCACGAACGCCGTCTGATAGGTGATGTGGACGGGGATCGGTGTCGGAAAATTGATGTTGATTTCGCTGCCGCCGTACATCTTGTGGATTTTTTCGACCGTGTAGTTTTCCTTCGGCAGCGCGATACCGAGCAGGACTTCCGCGTATTTGTCCGGGTTCTGCACGCGCATGCAGCCATGGCTGTAGGCGCGCACGTCCTTGGCGAACAGGTGCTTGTCCGGAGTGTCGTGCTGATAGACCAGGAACCGGTTGGGGAAGTTGAAGCGAATACGGCCGAGCGCGTTGCCGGCGCCGGGCGGCTGGTAGATGTGAACGGTGCCGTCCTTGTTCTGCACGAGCTTGAGCCCGAGCCGTTCGAGCGCCGTCGGGTCCTGCTGCAAAACCGGCAGATATTCGTTGTCCACGATCGACGGCGGCACGTTCCAGGTCGGATTGACCGTGATGTATTTCATTTTATCGCTGAGCAGCGGCGTCGCCGTGGACGGCTTGCCGACGACGACGCGGGTTTGCCACTTCAACACACCGTTATCGGTTACCCGCAACGTATAATCCGGAATGTTCAGGATCACGTTGGCATTGCCGAGGTCGCGCGGCAGCCAGCGCCAGCGCTCAAGATTGGCAACGATGATGTCGGGAATGCGCTCGCGCTTCGGCCCGCCGTTGAGCGCGCGCACCGTGGCGGGGCCGACCAAACCGTCGGGCTGCATGCCGGCGCCGGTCTGAAATTTCTTCACTGCTTCGACAAGCGCGCCGTCATAAGCAGTGTTGCTGTCATCGCCATCGGCCTTGAGGCGCTTGCGCAGCGCCACAACACGCGCGTCATTCATGCCCGGCTTGATCGTCGGCCCTTCGGGCACGCGCACAACCTCGATCTCCTCGGCATTCTTGCCGCGAGCCTCGGCGAGTTTTGCCTTGAGTGCCTTGTACTGCGGGTGCTGCGGTTCATACGCGTCGAGAATCGCGCGCATGTCGCGATTGGAGGCAAGGTTGGCCAGAAGCTCGGTTGGGTCGGGCGCTACCTGGTTATAAAAGATATCGGCGTGGAGCCGCGACCAATGCACGCGGCCGTTCTGTGCGTGGCGCGCGTAGTCAAACAGCGTACTGGTGAATTTGAGTTCGGCCTCAGCACGTGCGGCTGGTTCGGCTGACTTGAAATCGGGCGCTGGATAGTCGGCGGGATTAAGGCCGTCGGCGTCGACGCCGCGCAGATAGGCGATGGCCGCCATGGCGCGTGCGCTCGGCGCGCCGCGCTCGACCCAAAGCGGCGCGAATCCACGGTCGCGATAGAACGCTTCGGCGGCTTGGCGTTCGGTTTTGCGGCTGATGAAGCGATCTGCGCGGGTGGCGAGCAGTTCACGCAGCTTGTCGGCGACGGCGCTGTCTTCGGCCGCAATCGTCGCCGCGAGTGGAGCCTTGATCAGATCCTTGCCGGTCAGCGCCTTGATGTCAGGCTGGTCATCGGGCTTTGCCGCCGCCGGGCTGGCTGCTGGATCGCCGATATCGGCCTTGGTCGGGGGTGGGACATTGGCCGGTTCAGGAACTGGAACCGCAGCCTCAATGGCCGGGGGAGTTTCCGTTGCCGTGAACGCCGTACCCGAGATTGTAAGCAGCAGCGCAACTGCCGTGCCAGCCATAAGGCGGTCCAAACGCTGTCGGTGCATTCCAAGGCCTCCTACCAGCATGCCCCCGCCGGGTTTTAACTCATAAACCTGACCCTACTGCAGGTAATGGCCGCTTATCGCCAGCGGAGCAATCGGTCAGGCGTTAATATTGGCTGTATTTATGAGAATGTTACCCTGATGCCACGGCATTACAACGATTGACTTTCCTTTTCTAATCCAAGGGCTTCCAGCTTGCGATAGAGGGTGGAGCGGCCGATTCCAAGGCGGCGCGCGACCTCCGACATCTGGCCGCGATAATGCGTTATCGCAAAGCGGATCAATTCTGCCTCGATCTCCTCCAACGGCCGTGCCTGACCGTGCGAATCAAGGAGACGCAGGGTCGGGCCGTCGGAAAGGTGGGAGATGGCGGGGAATGCCGTCCCCGATATTGGAATTACCTTATCGCGTGCCGGAACGTCGTGAGTGGCCTCCACGATCAGGGGTTCGTTCGGAGCCTCGGGCACGAGGCTTGGGCGCGTGGCGGCGGGTGCACCTGCGGCAAGCTGGGCGGTGATCTGCGGGAACTCGGACACGCCGATTGTGTCGCCCTCGGCGAGGACAACGGCGCGAAACACCGCATTCTCGAGCTGACGAACGTTTCCCGGCCAGCGAAAGCTCGTTAGTAGGATGAGCGCTTCGGCGCTCACCGCGCGGACGCGCTTTCCCTCCTCGGCGCAAAATCGCGCAAGGAAATGCCGCGCGAGATCGGGCACATCTTCCGGCCGCTCGCGCAATGGCGGCACGGTGATCGGGAAGACATGGAGGCGATAGAACAGATCCTCGCGGAATCGGTTGTTCTTGACGTCGTCAATCAGATTGCGGTTGGTCGCGGAAATCACGCGCACGTCCACCTTTACGCTCTTTCGCGCGCCGACCGGCTCGACTTCGCCGTCCTGCAGCGCGCGAAGAAGTTTGACTTGGGCGGCTTGCGGCAATTCACCGACCTCGTCGAGGAAAAGCGTCCCGCCGGAGGCTTCGGCGAACTTGCCGACATGGCGCTCGGTGGCGCCGGTGAAGGCGCCCTTCTCGTGGCCGAACAAGATCGATTCCACGAGGTTGTCGGGAATGGCGCCGCAATTGACGGCGATAAAGGGCTTGGCACTGCGCTCGCCGCTGCCGTGGATGGCCCGCGCGATCAGTTCCTTGCCGACGCCGGACTCGCCCTCGATCAGCACCGGGATAATGGACGCCGCGGCCTTCTCGGCGTTGCGCAACACGGCGCGCATGGCATCGCTGCGGGTAACGATGTCCTTGAATGTAAGCGTGCCGGACTGGCTCCGCTTTAGGCGCTGCAATTCGGTCTCCAGCACACGGGCGTTGAGGGCATTGCGCAGCGAGACCTGCAGGCGCTCGACGCCGATCGGCTTGACCACGAAATCCACCGCACCCGCGCGCATCGCCGAGATCACGTTGTCGATGCCGCCATGGGCGGTCTGTACGATGACGGGAATATTGCGGCCGTCATCGCGCAGGCGAGCGAGTAGGCCGAGACCGTCGAGGTCTGGCATCACGAGGTCGAGCACGATGCAATCGATGGGCCGCGAATCATTACTGCTGAGGATCGCCAGTGCCCGATCGCCGCCCTCGGCAATCACGGCGTTATAGCCGAACTTGCGCACCATGTTCTCGAGAAGGCGCCGTTGCACCGGATCGTCGTCAACAATAAGAACGCATTCGCTCATAGGGGCGGCCCTCGCGACTTGGCGGAATTGTGCCGATTCAGGGCACTTTGGCCCCATAGGCTTAATGGGCTCTTAAGCCCGGGTGCCGCGGCGCCGTTGCACCGGCTGCCAGGTCAGTCAATATGTTCTTGTGAATTACGCGATCTTCATCATCGCGCCGCCACGGGCGCGATATTCTTGAAACGTTCCGACCTGCACCGCCAAATCACGAAATTCCGCTCATGGCCACGCAAACCCGCAAAAAATCCGCTAGACCCGCGGCCCAAACGCCTGCCGCCATGGCGCTCGGGACGCTGCCGGAATGGAATCTCGTCGATCTCTATCCGTCGATGGACGCACCCGAGATCAAGCGCGATCTCAATCGTGCCGAAGCCGATAGCGCCGCCTTCGAGGCGGATTTCAAGGGCAAGCTCGCGCAGCTCGCGACTGCGGGCGGCCTTGCGGCTGCGGTCAAGCGTTATGAGGCGCTGGAGGATCTGATCGGGCGTCTCGTGTCCTATGCCGGACTTGTGCATGCCGGCGACACCAGCGATCCGCTCCGCTCGAAATTCTATGGCGATATCCAAGAGCGCGTCACCGCGATCTCGCTGCATCTGTTGTTTTTCACCCTTGAACTCAACCGCATCGATGACGCCGTGATTGAGGCGGCGATGGCCGATGCGAAGCTTGGCCATTACCGGCCGTGGATCGAGGATGTGCGCAAAGACAAGCCGTACCAGCTTGAGGATCGCGTCGAACAATTGTTCCACGAGAAGTCGGTCAGCGGTTACGCCGCCTGGAACCGGCTGTTCGACGAGACCATCGCGTCCTTGCGTTTCACCGTCAGCGGTAAGCAACTCACCATCGAGCCCACGCTCAATTTGCTGGTGGACGCAAACGGCGCCAAACGCAAGGCGGCGGCCGAGGCTCTGGCCAAGACGCTCAAGGAAAACATCCGCCTATTTGCGCAAATCACCAACACGCTCGCCAAGGACAAGGAGATTTCCGATCGCTGGCGCGGCTTCGGCGATGTCGCCGACGCGCGCCACCTGTCCAACCGCGTCGAGCGCGAGGTGGTTGATGCCCTGGTTGCCGCGGTGCGCGACGCCTATCCGCGGCTGTCGCATCGCTATTACGCGCTGAAAGCCCGCTGGTTCGGCAAGGAAAAGCTGCCGCATTGGGATCGCAACGCGCCGCTGCCGAAGGTTGAGCAGCGCACGATCAAATGGGACGAAGCACGCGAGACCGTGCTCACCGCCTATGGCGCGTTTTCGCCGAAGCTCGCTGAGATCGCCGATCGCTTCTTCGCCAAAAACTGGATCGATGCGCCAGTGCGGCCGGGCAAAGCGCCGGGTGCCTTCGCGCATCCGACGGTGCCCTCGGCGCATCCTTACGTGCTGCTGAATTATCAAGGCAAACCGCGCGACGTCATGACGCTTGCCCACGAACTCGGTCACGGCGTGCATCAGGTACTCGCGGCACCGAATGGTCCGCTGATGGCGCCGGCGCCGCTCACACTCGCGGAGACCGCGAGCGTGTTCGGTGAGATGCTCACCTTCCAGAAATTGCTCGCCGGAACCGCGGATCGGCGCGCGCGCAAGGCCATGCTCGCATCAAAAGCCGAGGACATGCTCAACACGGTAGTGCGGCAAATCGCGTTCTACAGCTTCGAGCGTAAGGTTCACACCGAGCGTAAGAATGGCGAGCTTACCGCCGAGCGGCTTGGCGAATTGTGGATGAGCGTGCAGGGCGAGAGCCTCGGACCCGCGATCGAGTTCAAACCCGGTTACGAAGTGTTCTGGGCCTATATCCCCCACTTTGTCCATTCGCCGTTCTACGTCTACGCCTATGCCTTCGGCGATTGCCTGGTGAATTCGCTCTACGCCGTCTACGAAAAGGCGGCGGCGGGCTTCGCCGAGCGCTATCTCAACATGCTCGCGGCCGGCGGCACAAAGCACCATTCCGAATTGCTCAAGCCCTTCGGCCTCGATGCGCGCGATCCGGCATTCTGGCAGGGCGGGTTGCGCGTGATCGAGCGGCTGATCGGCGAGCTCGAAGCGATCGACCGGGCAGGGTAATGGGTTGGGCCACGCACAGCCACCGGTTGCATCTGAGTTTTTTTACCCCTACGCTCCTTACAAGGTTTGGGGGTGCGTATGCCGGGATATTTTCTTTTCCACCAAGTCTATGAACGTGAGATCGAGGCGATAAACGAGCGCCGCGACGAATTACGGCGTGCGAGCGTCGATCTTACATCCGCTGGACGCGATCGGGAGGGCCATCCGATCCGCCGTCCCGCCGACAATTCAAAATTGGTAGGCCTGGCCTTGTCCGGCGGCGGCGTTCGCTCGGCGTCGTTTTGCCTCGGCGTCATGCAGGCGCTTGATGAAAACGGGTCGATGAAAAAGGTCGATTATCTCTCGACCGTATCCGGCGGCGGCTATATCGGCACCTCGATGACGGCGGCAATGAGCGAGAGCGTCGCGCATCGATTTCCGTTTCCGAGTGAATTGCGGGCCGACGAAGTTCCGGGCATCCAGCATATCCGCGATCACTCGAATTATCTGTTCCCGCGCGGCAAGGCCGACGTCTTCAGCAATCTTGCGATCTATCTGCGCGGGTTGGTTGCCAATGTGATCCTGATCTTGCCGTTCCTGTTGTTTGCGGCGGCGCTGACGATTGTCATCAATCCGGCCGCGGGCGACCTGATGAAACCCGCATTTATTAAGCGATGGGCGATCGTCGACGTCAATCACTTCGGCATCACGCTGCATGTCATGATGTTGATCGTAGTGCTGCTGGCCCTTTGGGCCTTGTGGCGCTCAATCATCGGGCAATATCGAGATGTTGCAACAGGCTGGACCTTCGTCAGCAGGGTGGCACTGCTTGCAGTTATTTTCAGCGCGTTCTGCGAGTTCCAGCCGGTTGCGCTCGAAGGCATGTTCAAACTTGCCGTGCAGGAGAAAGGCGAACTCGCTGCCAGCGTCATCGAATTCTTCAAGTTTCTGTCCGCAATACTCGCTGCATTCAGCACCGCGGTTGGATTTCTCGCGCCGTTCTTGGGCAAGCTGCTGAAGCAGGGCGCGGAAAATCCGGCCTGGACGGCACGGCTTGGGCGCATCGCCGCGAAAGTCGCGATCTATATCGCGGCGGCGGCCGTCCCACTCGTGTTGTGGATTGTCTACCTCTATTTGTCCTTCTGGGGCATTTGCAGTCCGGACTGCAACGCGCTCATCGCCGAACGCTACTGGGCGCCGAAATGGATTTTGGACTGGGCGGCGCTCGTTTTCGGCGCCGGCGGCATACCGGTTTATCTCTATGTCGCCGTCGCCGTTATCATGTTCGGTGCCAGCTTATTGTTGAGCCCGAATTCCAATTCATTGCACAGCCTCTACCGGGATCGTTTGAGCAAAGCGTTCATTTTCAATCCCGACGAAAGAGCTGTGAGTCTATTCTCGCGGATCGTTCGATGGTTTGACGGCGTAAACAACGAAATCGTGCGGCGGGCGCGCGATCTCAAGCCGCTCGACAAGCTCAAGCTGAGCAAGATCAACGTCAAGTTTGCGCCCTATCAGATCATCAATACCGCGCTGAATATTCGCGGCTCGAAATACGCTAACCAGCGGGGCCGCAACGCGGACTTTTTTGTGTTCACGCCAAAATTCGTCGGCAGCCACGCAACAAATTACGTACCCACCGAACAGATGGAAGCGCGGGTCAGGAACCTCGATCTGGCCGCGGCAATGGCGATCTCGGGCGCCGCGGCATCCTCCAACATGGGCGCCAACACCATTAAAGCGTTGTCGCCGACGCTCGCGATCTTGAACGTTCGTCTAGGCTTTTGGCTGCTCAATCCATTGCGCGTGGCGGCGCGCGGCGTTGTGTCGGGCTTGATTACGTTCCTGCTCTCGCTGGTCGATCAATTTTATTTTCTATGGGAGATTATCGGCCGTCTGCGCGAGGATCGAAGTTTCATCTATCTGACCGACGGCGGGCATATCGAGAATCTCGGTATTTATGAATTGCTGCGGCGGCGCTGCCAATTAATCATCGCGGTCGATGCCGAGGCCGATCCACAGATGAGCTTCAATTCCTTCGTCGCCTTGCAGCGCTATGCCTTGATCGATCTCGGCGTGCTGGTGCATTTGCCTTGGGCCTATATCCGCGATGCATCTCGGGCAGCCACGGAAAAAATAGCCAAGACCGGCGGAGAGCCACCGCTCAGCGCGCCGCATGGCCCGCACTGCGCGCTCGGCTCGATCGACTATCCGGGAGGTGGCAAGGGCGTTCTTCTCTACATCAAGTCGTCGATGACCGGCGACGAGAACGATTACATCGTCGATTACAAGCGCCGGTATTCGGATTTTCCGCACGAGACCACGGCCGATCAGCTGTTCAGCGAGGAGCAATTCGAGGTCTATCGCGCGCTCGGCTTCCATGCGACCCGCCGCGCGCTCAATGGCCGCGACAAGGTCGCCATGGCCGGTGGCCCCAAGGCGTGGCGCGGTCGCGTGTTAGGCGATCGGCTCGTACGGATCGCACGCTCGATGCTTTGACGCCGCTCTGGCCGCACGATCATCCGCATCGTGCAGAGGCCATGATCATGACATACATTGCGGTCGATGACGTCATATGACCGCGAAGCCAACCGCTTCTCCGCCCGTGCCGTGCGCTATGCCCGCGTCGGCGCCAATGTCGGTGGAGTGGCGGCACGCATGGCCGGCGCGCGCTTTTTCGGAATCGATCTCGACCGGGTGAAGAACGCGGCCGAACTTGCAGCGGCGCTCGGGGGCCTAAAAGGCCCGATCATGAAGGTGGCACAGCTCATGGCCACCATTCCGGAAGTGCTGCCGACGGAATACACAATTGAGTTTGCCAAGCTGCAAAGCGAAGCGCCGCCCATGGGCTGGCCCTTCGTCAAGCGCCGCATGACGGCGGAGCTTGGCGCCGATTGGCAAAAGAAATTCGCCGAATTCGAGCACCATCCGGCCGCCGCCGCCTCGCTCGGCCAGGTGCATCGTGCCCGCGCGCTCGATGGCGCACCGCTGGCCTGCAAGCTGCAATACGCCGACATGCAATCGGCGGTCGAAGCCGATCTGCGGCAGCTCGAAATTCTGTTCGCCATCCATCGCCGCATGGAACCTGCGATCGGCACGACCGAGATCGCCAAGGAAATCGGCGCGCGAATTCGCGAGGAGCTCGATTACCGCCGCGAGGCGAAGCACGTTTCGCTCTATCGCGCGATGCTTGCCGGCGTAGCGATCATCCGCGTCCCGAAGGTGTGGCCGGAGTTGTCCACCGGCCGATTGCTTACGCTCGATTGGCTCGATGGCAAGAAGCTGCTCGTCCACAAGGAGGCGGCGCTCGACATTCGAAATCTATTGGCAACGGCCCTGTTCACGGCGTGGTGGTTTCCGTTTTCACGCTTCGGCGTCATTCACGGTGATCCGCATCTCGGCAATTACACGGTTTTCGAGACGAACAACGCGCCAGCGGGCATCAACCTGCTCGACTATGGCTGCATCCGCATCTTTCCGCCGAGTTTTGTCGGCGGTGTGGTTGATCTCTATCACGGGCTACGAACCGGCGATGACGAGCGTGTCGTTCATGCGTATGAGATTTGGGGTTTCAAGACTCTTACCCGCGAATTGATCGAGGTGCTCAACATCTGGGCGCGCTTCATCTATGGCCCGCTGCTTGACGACCGCGTGCGCACCATCGCCGACGGGGTGAAGCCTTCCGAATACGGCCGCCGCGAGGCCTTCCGTGTGCACAAGGCGCTCAAGGAAAAGGGGCCGGTGACGGTGCCGCGCGAATTCGTGTTCATGGACCGCGCCGCGATCGGCCTTGGCGGCGTGTTTCTGCATTTGCGCGCCGAGCTCAATTTCTACCGGCTGTTTAACGAAGCAATCGAAAATTTCGCCGTCGCCGAGGTGGCCGCCCGGCAAGGCCGCGTACTCGCCGGGGCCGGGCTAGTCTGAGCTGCGATTTGACACCGCTGCATACGCTATGATGGCGGCGCCGAAACAGGAGATGGCAATGAGAATTGTTTCGCGTCCGGGTCTCTTATTGGCCGTGGCGATCGGCGTTGTGGCGCTTGCCGGCTCAGGCGCCGGCGCATCTTCGCGATGCGACAAGGAAGCCGGCAACGATTGCCGCGACACGAACCCCGGGACGGTGGACGCCGGAACAGCCACCTCCACCGGCGCGAAGAAGCCCACATCGGGCGCAACCAACGTTAAAACGCCCCGCGACGCGCAAAGCGGCCAGGCGCGAGGCCGGCGCGTCCATAGTCCGCAATAACGATGGCGCCGCGCTGAACCCCTCACTGTCCACTGCGACCAGAGCCGCATTGCAAGGTTTGCCGGGTTGCGCTAACCCAACCCGGCTGAAATCCGAACGTTATGGGGATCCGCGATGGCCGACCACGGCGAAGTCCAATATGCAACGGCAAAGGGCAACGACTACCCGGCGCACGAAGCCACCTATAGCGGTTTCCTGCATCTGACTTTGGTCGGCATCATCTATGTCGTGAACATTCTCTTCGCTCTAACCATCGGCGGCGTCATGGACCGCTGGCTCACGGCAGCCGCGATTCTGGTGATCGCCACGGCGGTGGCTGCGCACGGACTCTGGAGCGGGTCGCGATTGTCGAGCTTCATCATGTTAGCCGTTGGCTTCGCCGCCTTTGCGTTCAGCGCGTAAGGGCCGGACGCGGCAGGAATTGTTCTGAGGCGCCGGCAGGCGGGGGGAGAGGGCGTCAATGCGGATAGCTGTCGCGCGTGAGGCCGATCCGGCAGAGCCGAGGGTCGCCGCGACGCCCGAAACCGTCAAACAGCTGAAAAGCCTCGGTGCCGACATCGTGGTCGAGCCGGGCGCGGGCGTTGCCTCGGGTATTCCCGATGCTGAATTTTCCCAAGCGGGCGCCGTTGTCGAGCGCGGCGCGGCAAGCACAGCCGATGTCGTCCTGAAAGTTCGTCGCCCAACGGCGGCCGATCTTACCGGCTACAAGAGGGGCGCCCTCGTTGTCGCCATCATGGATCCCTATGGCAACGAGGCGGCGATCAAGTCGATGGCGGATGCCGGTGTCACCGCCTTCGCCATGGAATTGATGCCGCGCATCACCCGCGCACAATCGATGGACGTGCTCTCCAGCCAGGCCAATCTCGCTGGCTACCGCGCGGTGATCGACGGCGCCGGCGAATACGGCCGCGCGCTGCCGATGATGATGACAGCGGCTGGCACGGTGCCGGCCGCGCGCGTCTTCGTCATGGGCGCGGGTGTCGCCGGCCTGCAAGCCATCGCCACCGCGCGCCGCCTCGGCGCCGTGGTCACGGCGACGGACGTGCGCCCCGCCGCAAAGGAGCAGGTGGAAAGCCTGGGGGCGAAGTTCATTGCGGTCGAAGACGAGGAATTCAAGCAGGCCGAGACTGCGGCCGGTTACGCCAAGGAAATGTCGAAGGAATATCGCGCGAGACAGGCGGCGCTCGTCGCCGAGCACATCAAGAAACAAGACATCGTCATCACCACGGCGCTGATCCCAGGCCGCCCGGCGCCGAAGCTCGTCTCCCGCGACATGGTTGCTTCGATGAAGCCCGGCTCAGTGCTGGTCGATCTTGCAGTCGAGCGCGGCGGCAATGTTGAGGGCGTGAAGGCAGGGGAGGTGAACGAAATCAACGGCGTTAAGATCGTCGGCTATGCCAACGTGGCGGGCCGGATCGCGGCCTCGGCATCGGCGCTCTACGCCAAGAATCTATACACATTCCTCGAAACCATGATCGACAGGAACACAAAGGAACTGGCGATCAACTGGGATGATGAAATCGTCAAAGGAACTGCGCTCACCCGCGACGGTGCCGTGATTCATCCGAGTTTCGCTAAGAACGCGGCATAAACGATGCTGACAGTTTTTTGCGATCTCGAAACCATGATTCCTCCCCTAAAAGAGGGAGGGTGGAGAGCCGGGTGGGGGTCACTTGATGTCGCCCGCGACCCCCACCCGCCTCGCTGTCGCTCGACTTCCCTCCCCCTTGCAGGGAGAGGGATAAGAAAGGAACCGCCATCATGGAAGCCGTCGATCCCTTCGTCTTCCGGCTATCGGTCTTCGTGCTCGCCGTCTTCGTCGGGTACTATGTCGTCTGGTCGGTGACACCGGCACTTCACACGCCGCTGATGTCGGTGACCAATGCAATCTCCTCGGTGATCGTGGTCGGCGCGCTGCTCGCGGTCGGCGTTGCGATGGTTGGCGGCGACGGCCCGATCTGGGCGCGCGCGCTCGGTTTCATCGCGCTCACCTTCGCCTCCGTGAACATCTTCGGCGGCTTCCTCGTCACTCAGCGCATGCTCGGCATGTACAAGAAAAAGAAGTGACGATGTCGATCGACCCGATGAATCTTTCGTTCGTCATCGCCGGGCAACCGGGTCCGGCCCTTGGCCGGCCCGGGTGTAAACTTGACCCGGCAATCCATCGATCTTCGCGAAGAATGATAGATGCGCGGATCAAGTCCGCGCATGACGAGGCTGTGCGAACAGGAACCGCCCGATGACCGCCGATATTGCCGCGCTGCTTTATCTCGTCGCCGGGGTTCTATTCATCCTCGCGCTGCGCGGACTGTCATCGCCGGAATCGAGCCGGCGCGGCAACCTGTTTGGCATGACCGGCATGACGATCGCGATGGTCACCACGCTGGCGTCGCATCCGCCAGCCGGGCTTGGCGCCTGGATTCTCGTCGGTGCCGGCTTACTCTTCGGCGGCGGCATCGGCGCGGTGATCGCGCGGCGCGTGCCGATGACGGCAATGCCCGAACTTGTCGCCGCCTTCCATTCACTCGTCGGCATGGCGGCGGTGCTGGTCGCGGCCGGCGCGCTTTACGCACCAAGCGCCTTCGACATCGGCCAGGTCGGCACCATCCACAAAGCGAGTTTGGTGGAAATGTCGCTTGGTGTTGCCATCGGCGCCGTGACATTTACCGGTTCGGTAATCGCGTTTCTCAAGCTCTCCGGGCGGATGAGCGGCTCGCCAATCATCTTGCCGCTGCGCCATGTCATCAATGTCGCGCTATTCGCCGGCATCGTGGCGATCGTCGTCTGGTTCGTGCGCACGGAAGATTACACCGCCTTCTGGGCGCTCGCCGCGGCGGCATTCCTATTTGGCGCGCTAATAATCATTCCGATCGGCGGCGCCGATATGCCGGTCGTGATCTCCATGCTCAATTCTTATTCGGGCTGGGCGGCCGCCGGCATTGGCTTCACGCTCGGAAATTCGGCGCTGATCATCACCGGGGCCCTCGTCGGCTCATCGGGCGCAATCCTCTCCTACATCATGTGCAAGGGGATGAACCGCAGCTTCATCTCCGTCATCCTCGGCGGTTTCGGCGGCGAGGTGGCGGGTCCCTCGGGCGGGGCTGAGCAGAAGCCGGTGAAGCTCGGCTCGGCGGAGGATGCAAGCTACATCATGAAGAACGCGCAGAAGGTCATCATCGTACCGGGCTACGGCATGGCGGTGGCGCAGGCGCAACATGCCTTGCGCGAGATGGCGGATCATCTCAAGAAGGAAGGCGTCGAAGTTAAATATGCGATTCATCCGGTGGCAGGCCGCATGCCCGGCCACATGAACGTGCTGCTGGCCGAGGCGAACGTTCCTTACGACGAAGTGTTCGAGCTCGAAGACATCAATTCGGAATTTGCCCAGGCCGACATCGCCTTCGTCATCGGCGCCAACGACGTCACCAACCCGGCGGCCGAAGACGACAAATCCTCGCCGATCTATGGCATGCCGGTGTTGCAGGTGTGGAAGGCCGGCACCGTGATGTTCATCAAGCGCTCACTCGCCTCGGGGTATGCCGGCATCGACAACCCGCTCTTCTACAAAGAGAACAATCGCATGCTGTACGGCGACGCGAAGAAGATGCTGGACGAAGTGCTCGTCGCGCTGAAAGCCTGAACGCCGGCCTCGACAACGACTTGTTATACGTGGACAAGACCATGATGGTGTTTGGCGACGCCAAGAAGGTGGTCGAGGACATCGTCAAGGCGATTTAGCTGCGACGCCTGGTCTGCGCTGGGACTCAAAACTCGCGCGTGGCGAACGGCGCAGCGGTCGTTACGGATTGATTGCGATGCGCGAGCGCGCGAGCGGTGGGTTCTGCGCGAAATAGCGT
>JACQTM010000331.1 GCA_016210825.1 Hyphomicrobiales bacterium | reverse complement strand
CTGGAAGGTAACGCGTACGGGATCATCGGCTTGCAGTTCGCGCAGGTAGCGCACATGCACCTCGGCGGTGAACAGCGAGCAGTGCCGTTCCTTCAGGTATTGCGCGCCGATGCCGACGAGTTCGTAAATTTCGTCTACGGCGCGATCGAACAGTACATTGTAATAAGCCATGTTGAGATGGCCGTTATAGTCGATCCAGGCCGGCTCGACCCGCATGACCGAGGACACGAACGGCGCGAAAAACAGCGGTTCCAGGTCGGGTCGATCGAGCATCACAATGCCGGGGATTATTTTTTCGCCGAGATCGGATAAACCGGTTTTTCGCCGCTCAGCACCCGTGCCACGTCGCTCGCGCATTTCGTTTGCAGCTCCTGCAGGGCCTCGACGGAATAGAACGCCGTGTGCGGCGAGAGGATGACGTTGTCGCGCCCGAGCAGGGCTGAATCCTTCGCGAGCGGCTCGGTCGTCACGACATCGAGCGCGGCACCGCCAAGCTTGCCGGAATCGAGCGCAGCAATAAGCGCAGTCTCATCGATCAACGGCCCGCGCGCGGTGTTCACTAGCAACGCGCCGTGCTTCATCTTGGCGAAAGTCGCGGCATTCATAAGCTCGCGCGTTGCCGGCGTCAGTGGCGCATGCACGGAAATAAAGTCCGACATCGCCAATAGCGCATCGAAACTCACGCCTTCCACACCCGCAGCTTTAAGCACATCCGGCTTGACATAAGGATCATGAGTAACAACGCGCAGCCCGAATGCCTTCGCCTTCGGCGCCACCATGCGCGGGATATTGCCGAAGCCGACAAGGCCGAACACGCGGCCGCTCAGGCGATGGATCGGCGCAACCGCTGGCATTTCCCAGCGGCCCGACTGCACAAGCTTGTTCGACAGCGGAATCTTGCGCACGAGCGCAAGCAGCATCGCCATCGCATGGTCGGAGACTTCGTGAATGCAGTAATCGGGAACATAGGTGATGGTAATGCCTTTCTCGCCTGCGGCGACGAGATCGATATTGTCGACGCCAAGCCCGAAGCGGCCGAACACCTTACAACGGGTGAGCTGTGCGATCAGGTCGCGCGTGAGCTTCGCGTAGGTGACGAGGATGGCGTCCGCGTCGCGCCCAACTGCCAGAATGTCGTCGGGCGACGAACTTTTCGCCATGTGCAATTCGAAATCGAGGCGGGAGAGGGCGGCCTTCGCCGGATCGAGCGAGGGAAATGGACTGTCGGTGACGGCGATCAGGAAACGCGGCATTGATGGTACTCCGGCACTCGGCCCTTGGCGGTTTGTGGGACGAGGGCGGGAACCATAAACATCATGGGCGAGGGCGGACAATGGCCGCATGCTAAATCGCGAAGATTTTCCCAACCGCCAAGGGAGCCACAACGCGGTCGCCGTAGGCTGTTACTAACGCATTGACGGCACGCCATCCCGTACAATGACCTGGGACGATCAACTTCAACCCAAAATCGCCGATATCCCTTACCGACTCGGGAATGATCTTCTCATTGCCGCCGGAGAGGTGAAATCCCCCAGTAACGGAATAGAGTGGAATCGATGGGAAGCAAACTTGTGCATGCTTAAGCACATTGACCACGCCGGCGTGCGAGCATGCAGTAAAGACGGCAATCCCCTTTCCCTTCACGTGAACGGCCAAGAAACGTTCGTCCATGATCAGGGGATCATCCTCCCAGGACTTGCCATCTTTGCTTAGCCGCTTATGACCGGGAAAGCCTTGCTCATAGCTTGTGACCCGCGGAATCTCACCGCTGATAAAAAACATCTCGTCAAGCAACACTTGCGGCTCGTTCGTCACAACCGGCAGTGCTCCCTTGGCCGCGAGATCCTCTGGCGACGGAATTTCTCGAATTGGCAGCATTCCGCCGCCGGGAAGTGGAAGCGCACGTTGCCGGAACATGCCTGGATGCAGGTAGCAAGGAATTTGACGACCGCCGTTTGCGTTTCTGATTAGGTCGAATGCCATTGGCAGCCCGCCGGCATGATCCCAGTGCCCATGCGAAAGTACCACAGCGTCGATGTTGCCAAAGTCAATGCCCAATCGAGTGCCATTATATTCGACGGCGAAATCCACCGGGCCAGCATCGAAAAGCACGACGTGCCGGTGAGCGCCGCGGGATGCGGTGACGACCAGCGCCAGTCCATGATTTGCGCAACATTGGCACTTGCCGGACATTTGACGCATCCCCGCTCGCATCAACGCTGGCCATTCCAGCGTTACATTCGACGGCGCGCTGGATAGGCTGTCCGTGACGTTGTCGATCAGAACCTGAAACTCCAATCGATCGATTGGCTCCAGCCCTGACATGGTGGGTGTCTCCAATTCGTCGGGTTGTGTTGAAAACGATCGGATAAAAGCCCCGCAGCCTCACACAACGATATAGTTTGTGAACCCGGAACCATAAACGTCATCGCCGCGGGTCGACAATGGTCACGATACGTACGCGAGCGGCCTTCGCCGATTCACTGCCACATTCTGTGTCGCAAGACGGCCAGTGTCCCCACCGCGCGGCGCAGCGACGAATTTACCGTCTGTCCTTGGGCACGGGATCGCACGCCGGTTGATCGGCACAGGCAGCAAGCGCGCTCAATGTCTCGTCGCTCAATTTACCGTCGACGTCGCCCTTGTAGAGACCGGCCTCTTTGAGACCACGCTGATACATCGTGACGAAATCGGATTTGCCCTGACGGATCGCCTTGTCGTAATCCACCCGCGCTTCCGCCGCCCGCCCCAGCGCCTGCAGGATGTGCGCGCGTGTGTCATAGCTCTCAGCCGATTCTTTCCTCGCTAAGGCTTTCTCCACCTCGAGGAGGCCTTCGGCCGTCCGATTAAGTTTCATCAGCGTCCAGGCAAGGTTGTTGTAGGCCATCGCGAATTCTGGATCGAGCCGGATCACCTCGGCCAGATCGACGAGTGCCTTTTCATGTTCGCCCTTCCGGTCATAGGCTTGGCCGCGGCCGAAATAGGCATCGGCGTAGTGTGGCTCCACCTTGATCGCGGTGCTGAATTCAGCAATCGCCAAATCCAATTGACCTTGCTTCAGACGCAGGTTGCCGTCGTTTCGCGCTTGAAACGCCTGGAAAACAGGTTGGAGGCGAACCGCCCGCGCAATGTCCTGGTCGGCCTTATCCTTGTCGCCTTTGGCTTTGTAGATCTGGCTGCGGCTGCGGTAGACGGTCGGATTTTTAGGCATCGCGCTGACCAGTTGATCGAAACTGACGATTGCGCGGTCAGGCTTACCGAGCCGCATAAACGCGATCGCCCGATTTTCGTAAGCCAGGAGATACCTTGGATCGACGCGGATGGCTTCGTCGTAGTCCTGGATTGCGCGATCATACTGGCGCTTGTCGCGATAGATGTTGCCACGGTTGTTGTAGGGGAATGCGAATTTCGGATCGAGGCGGATGGCCTCGGTATAGTCGGCGATCGCGCGATCGCTATCGCCCTTGTTCCGGTACGCAATACCGCGGTCGTTGAAGGCCCACGCGAATTTTGGATCAAGCCGGATGGCCTCGTTAAAGTCGGTGATCGCCCTGTCCAATTGACTTTTGAGGCGGAACACCACGCCGCGACTGTAGTAGGCAAGGGCAGAGTTTGAATTGAGTTTGATCGCCTGGTCGTAGTCCGAAAACGCGCTATCGAGGTTACCCTTCAACCGGTATGCGTTACCCCGATCCACCAACAGATTGTCGTCCTTTGAGCCAAGCGCGATCGCCCGATTAAAGTCCGCGATTGCCTTGTCAGTCTGGCCCTTATCAAGGTAAGCGTTACCGCGTTTCCTGAGTGCGGTGACAATTTTCTCGGCGGGTACGCGAGTGCCGCTATCGATGATCTGCGTGCAGCCGGAAATCCTGGCCTCGACATCCTTGCTCTGACAGGCCGCTTCGCTGTCCTGCTGCGCGGTCGCGGGCAAAACGCCGGGGAGCAGAAGGAGCATGGCGAATGCCAGCGTCCAGCTCAAAGTCACGCATCGAAGCCCGCGCCTGATAAAGCGCATCGGCGCTTCCTCCGCGCAAATGATCGTAACAATCCAAGTCCTTTGTCGATCAGCAAGAACTTTGGTTCAAATAAGCAATTCGGCCCATAATAGATAAACGCTCGTAATGCTACCAGCCCGCCACCCGAGCTGCCGCCGCTCCACTCCATTTGGATTGCGCGAACGTTGGCCGGCTGTGCTTGACGTTTTGCTCCTTCCCCGTCACGGTCCGGGCGTCTGATCAAGGTGATCCGATGGTTTTGGCGGTCAAGGAAAATTTCCCGCAGGCGGCGGGCGATCCGAAAGCGGTTGCGGCCGCCATTACCGCGCTTACAGCAAGTTTCGGCAACCGGGTGGTGACCTCGCGGGCGGTGCGCGAGCAGCACGGCAATACGCTGACTTGGATCGCCAACCAGCCACCCGATGCGGTGGTTTTTCCGCAATCGACCGAGGATGTGCAGGCGATCGTGCGCATTTGCGCAAGCCACCACGCGCCGATTATTCCATTTGGCACCGGCACCTCGCTCGAAGGTCACGTCAATGCCCCGCAGGGCGGCGTATCGATCGACTTCCGCGACATGAACAAAGTACTCGCGGTGCACGTCGAAGATCTCGACTGCGTGATCGAGCCCGGCATCCAGCGCAAGGCGCTCAACGAATATCTGCGCGACCAGGGCGTGTTCTTCCCGATCGATCCCGGCGCCGATGCCTCACTTGGCGGCATGGCGGCGACACGTTGCTCCGGCACCAACGCTGTGCGCTACGGCACGATGAAGGACAATGTAATCGCGCTCAAGGTTGTACTGGCCAATGGCGAGTTGATGACAACGGCGCGACGGGCGAAAAAAACATCCGCCGGGTATGACCTCACGCGCTTAATTATCGGCTCGGAAGGTACGCTAGGCGTCATCACCGAACTTACGCTTAAGCTTGCCGGCATCCCGGAAGCGATCGCCGCCGGTGTTTGTCCCTTTCCTACGGTCGAGGCCTGTTGCAATGCCACGATTCAAACAATTCAATCCGGTATCCCGGTCGCGCGTATCGAATTGCTTGATGCCCTTCAGGTAAAGGCGGTCAATCTTCACTCGAAGCTCGGGTTGCCCGAGACGCCGATGCTATTCCTTGAGTTTCACGGCACGGACGCCAGCGTCGCCGAGCAATCGCGGCGTTTCGGCGAGATCGCACACGACCTGGGCGGCGGACCGTTCGATTGGGCGACGCAACCGGAGGACCGCACCCGCCTATGGGAGGCGCGCCATCATGCGGCGCTGTCGAACATCGCGTTGCGCCCGGGCTCGACGATCGTGCCGACCGACGTCTGCGTGCCGATCTCGCGGCTTGCCGAGTGCGTCACCGCGACGCAGCGCGACATTGCCGAGAGTCGGCTGGTGGCGCCGATCGTGGGCCATGTCGGCGATGGTAACTTTCATCTGACGATGCTCGTCGATATGTCCGACGCCGACGAAGTTCGGCGCGCCAAAGACCTGTCCGAGCGGCTCGTGGAGCGCTCGCTCGCCATGGATGGCACTTGCACAGGGGAGCACGGTATTGGCCAAGGGAAGATGAAGTATCTTCTGGCCGAGCATGGCGCGGCTGCACTCTCGGTGATGAGCACAATCAAACGAGCGCTCGACCCGCATAACATCATGAATCCGGGCAAGATCGTGACCTTGGCGTGATCGGCGTAACTGGCCTCATCCTGGAATTCGTGTAAAACTGACGATCGGCTGGCATTGAAGGCATTCTGCGCCTGACGCGTTGTGATTGGCGCATCGGCAGTGCCGTATCGGAGTTCGCGTGCAGACGCCCCTGCTTGGTCTTGCCATTGCAGTTATTGTGGCGGTGGTGACGGCGCTGATCGGCCCGCTCTTCATCGACTGGAATCGATATCGTCCGCAAATTGAAGTCGAGGCGACACACCTCGTTGGCGCGCCTGTCCGTGTTGTCGGCGCAATCAATGCGCGGCTTTTACCGACGCCATCCATCACGCTTGGCAGTGTGTCCGTTGGGGAATCACATACTGAAATCAACGCGCGCTTGCTTGCAATCGAATTTTCTCTTGGTGCCCTGCTCCGCGGTCAATGGCGCGCAGCGGAAATGCGGCTCGTCGGCCCGCAATTTAATTTAGCCATCGCCAGTGACGGCCGTGTCGGGATGCCAGCCTTGGCAACCGGATTAAATCTCGATTCGCTCGTGATCGACCGCCTCAACGTGGATGATGGCAGCGCCATTTTCGCCGATGCCGCGAGCGGCTCGCGTCTTGTTCTCGAAAAATTGTGGTTCGAGGGCGAGATTCGATCCTTGCTTGGGCCATTCCGCGGCGAGGGCGCATTCGTCATCGGCGGTGAACTTTACGGCTATAGGGTCTCCGCCGCGCGCGGAGACGAAAACGGGTTGAAGATAAAATTCAGCGTTGATCAATCAAATCGCCCGCTTTCAGCGGAAGCAGAAGGCATCGTGTCGCTCGACAACACACTGCCTCGTTTCGAAGGGACATTGACGTTGACGCGGCCGGCCAGTGCAGTGCTGTCCGGCGGCAAGTCAGAATTAAACCAACCCTGGCGCGCGACCTCACACGTAAAGGCAACGCACGCCTCGGCTTTGTTCGAGCAGATCGAATTTCAATTCGGCGCTGAAGAACGCGCCATCAAGTTCGGCGGAACCGCCCAGATGAAGTTCGGTGAGCTGCCGAAGCTCGACGGTGTGTTGTATGCGCGTCAGCTCAATCTCGACCGCCTGCTTGCCGACACGGACGCACAACGCCGCTTGCCATTTGCCGCCATCAAGACATTCGCGCAAAATTTCGCGGGGGCGTGGCGCCCGCCATTCCCGATCGCGATTGGTATAGGCATTGATACGCTGATGCTCAGCGGCTCGCCGATTCAGTCTGTGCGCGGCGACATCGTGGCCGATGCTGGCGGCTGGAATGTGAAAACATTGGAACTCCGCGCCCCGGGTTTGACCGATATAACGCTCAGTGGCCGTCTCGACATCACCGCGACCAGTCTTGGCTTTAGCGGGCCGATCGAAGCCACGGCCTCCGATCCAAAGGCGCTCATCGCCTGGCTCGAGGGGCAAAGCGAGCCGCAGCCCGGCCCCACGCGTGCGTTGCGCGTCAAGGGCGAGGTTACCCTCGGTGCCGAGCGAATTGCTGTCGAAAGGCTTTTCGCCGAAATCGACCGTAAGAGTTTCATGGGACGGTTGGCCTATGTCTGGGCGATTGGGGACAAGTCCGCCCGTCTTGATGCCGCGTTCAACGCCGGCGAACTCGACGTGGATGCTCTGATCGGATTCACTCACATGGTGCTCGCGGGGACCAAGGTGGACCCGCCAGGTGAAGTCTCGCTGGCTGCCAGTATTGATCGCGCCACGATCGCCGGGATCGACGCACGCCAGGTGCAGGCGATGCTTCGCCTGGATCGCAATGGACTGGCGATTGAGAGACTATCACTCGCTGATTTCGGCGGCGCAGCACTGGAAGCGAGCGGGCGCATCGACACTAGCACGCAGTCGCCGCACGGTACGCTCACGCTTAATCTCGATGCGCGGCATCTTGGCGGTGCGACGGTGCTTGCCTCAACGTTCCTACCGCAAGCGGCAGATCCCTTGCGTCGGCTGGCCGATCGGATCGGCGCGATTAAGCTGCGTGCAACCCTTGATATGAGCGCCGCAGACAGGAATTCGGCGCGAACAAGCGCCAAGTTGTCAGTTGACGGCCTTGCTGGCGCCGCACGTGTCCGTCTGCGAGTTGACGCGAGTGGCCAAGGCTTCAGCATGCACGACGCGCGCGTTCGTGCCGACGGAAAGCTTGAGGCCGACGACGGCGCAGTTCTCATCAAGGTGATGGGGTTAGACACCCTGGTCGCGGGCGCTCGTGGAACAAGCCAGGTGGAAATCTCAGCTGATGGTCCGCTTGACGGCTTGATCAAGCTAAATGGCCGGTTCGCCGCTGGTGAATTTCAGGCGACAGCCGTGGGTACGACGCGGCTCTTCGCTGAGGACGGCGTATCGGGTGATCTACAGATTTCGGTCATCGACGCGGATATTAGAAAACTACGCCCTGCTTCCGCGCCCGCCGGCAATTTGCCTTTGTCGCTCGCTGCGAAGCTTGTGCTCTCCGGGGCTAGGCTGACGCTAAACGATATTTCCGGCAAAATCGCCGAAGGCGCGATGCGCGGGCGTCTTGGCTTCGATCTCACGACGCCGGCGCGCATCGATGGGCGGATCGAGATTGATAGCGTCGATATAAGCGCCGCGATTGCGGCCGTAGCGGGAATGCCGGCATCGCCGCCCGGCGAAGCCGGGCCTTGGCCAAACGCGCCATTTCAGCCGAGCTTTTTCCCCGACCTCAGCGGGAGTATCGATATTTCAAGTGTGCGCGCCGCCCTGACGCCATGTCGAGTCGCAAGTAATTGGTACGGCCGGTTGCGTGTCGCAATATCGGAAATCGTGTTGGCAGGTAGCGAAGGCGGCATTTCCGGTGGCCGGTTCAATGGCACCCTTATCTTGCGTAAGGAAGGCG
>JACQTM010000330.1 GCA_016210825.1 Hyphomicrobiales bacterium | reverse complement strand
TGGATCGATCGGCGGCTCATTCGCGGCGGCGGTCATCATCGGCCTCAGCGATGTGGCCGGTAAATACTACGTGCCCGAGCTCGGCTCGTTTCTCATCTATTTCGTCATGGTCACGCTCTTGATGTGGCGACCCGCCGGTCTGTTCGGGAAACGTTGAGCGATGTCTATCAGCACCGGCGCGGTCACTGACCCGCATCTTTATCTCCAAGCGCAGAGCCGATGGCATCCGCTCGAATTCGCGTTCTGGGCTGCATCGATCCTGCCGTTCTTTATATTTCCGAACCACTTGGTGCTTGCGAGCCAGATCGCCATCACCGCGTTATTTGCGCTCTCGCTCGATCTCATACTCGGCTATGCCGGAATCGTTTCACTCGGCCACGCGGCGTTTTTCGGGCTCGGCGCCTACACCACCGGCATCCTGTCAAAGTACGGATGGGGAGACCCGTTTGTGGGACTGTTGGCTGGATCCGTCGTCGCCGGCCTCGCCGGCTATGCCTCGAGCTTTATCATCGCGCGCTTCCGCCATCTGACATTGATTATGATCACGCTCGGCCTGGGCTTTCTGGTTCACGAAGCGGCGAACCAGGCGAGTTGGCTGACCGGAGGTTCCGACGGGTTGCAGGGTGTCCGGATCGGACCGCTCCTCGGCCGCTTCACGTTCGATCTGTACGGCTATGCGGCCTACACCTATTCGCTGATCGTATTATTCATCGTATTTCTGGTGGTGCGGCGACTGATCAATTCTCCATTCGGCCTGTCCCTGCGCGGAATTCGGGAAAATCCCGTCCGCATGCCGGCGGTCGGAGCTCCGAGCCACGCGCATATCCGCAAGATCTATACAATTTCAGCCGTCATCGCCGGCATCGCCGGTGCCGTGCTGGCGCAAACCAGTGGAACTGTTTCGCTCGGTGTCCTTGATTTTCAGCGTTCGGCCGATGTGCTCGTCATACTCATCCTGGGCGGCGCGGGCCGGTTGTACGGTGGGCTCATCGGAGCCCTGATTTTCATTGTGGCGCGCGACCAGTTTTCCGGAATCAATCCGCAATTGTGGTACTTCCCGATCGGTGTCTTGCTCGTCGCCGTCGTGATGTTCCTGCCGGGAGGAATTCTCGGCGGACTTGCGAGACTAACCTCGACATTGCGGAGCCGTTGGTCGTGAGCGCGACGGTGCTTTCCACGCGCGGGCTCGATAAGAGTTTCGGCTCGCTTATCGTTGCTAAGGACATTGCGTTGAATCTGCCGCAAGGCGAACGCTATGCCCTGATCGGACCGAACGGTGCCGGCAAGACCACCCTCATCAACCTGATGACTGGAATGCTGCAGCCGGACGGCGGGCGCATCTTTCTCGGAGACGAGGACATCACGGCGCTCAAGCCGGAGGATCGTGTCAAGCGCGGACTGGTGCGGACGTTCCAGATCAACGCACTGTTTCCGCGTCTCACGCCGCTTGAGGCCGTGATGCTCGCCGTCTGCGAACGGCGCCAGGACGCCGGTACCTGGTGGCGACGGCTGCCTGCCTACCGTGACGCCATCGAAGAGGCTCACACGATTCTAGAATCGCTGAAACTCGGCGCCGTCTGCCACCGCCCGACCCACGAACTGGCCTACGGCCAGCAGCGCTTGCTTGAAATCGCGCTAGCGCTGGCGACAAAACCCAAGGTGCTTCTTCTCGACGAGCCCGCTGCCGGTGTGCCGAAAGAGGAGAGCGCAGAGCTGTTTTCGGTCATCTCCGATCTATCCAAGGACATCGCGATTCTGTTCATCGAACACGATATGAACGTCGTCTTTCGCTTCGCAAGCCGTATCATCGTCATGGTCAGTGGGCAGATTCTGGTCGAAGGCAGTCCGAAGGAGATTTCAGCCCACCCGCGCGTGCGCGAAGTTTATCTCGGCAGGTCGCATCATGGCTGAGCCGATCCTCGCTTTGAAAGATGTTCGCGCCGGTTATGGCGAGGCCGTCGTTCTCGACGGCATTTCACTTGAGCTGCCGGAAAATGGCAGCCTCGCCGTACTTGGCCGCAACGGCGTGGGCAAAACGACGCTTCTGTTAACGATTATGGGCTTTACGGACGTCAGACGCGGAACGATAAGCTGGCGCAGCAACGACATTACCGCCGTTGCGCCGCACCGGCGCGTGCGTAACGGCATCGGTTGGGTACCGCAGGAGCGGGAAATCTTTCCGTCATTGACAGTGGAAGATAACCTCACTGTGGCGTCCCGGCCGGGATCTTGGACCCTGAAATCGGTCTTTGAACTGTTTCCCCGCCTGGCGGAACGGCGCAACAATATGGGTAACCACCTCTCCGGCGGCGAGCAACAGATGCTCGCCATCGCCCGCGCCCTCATGACCAATCCGGCATTGCTGCTTCTTGATGAACCGCTCGAAGGCCTGGCGCCGGTGATTGTGGACGAATTGACTGACGCGATCAGGCGCATGACGGCAGATGCTGGCACGCCCTTCATTCTCGTCGAGCAGCACGCGGATCTTTCGCTTGCGTTGACCGATCAGGCGATTGTGCTCGAGCGCGGCGCTATCGCACACCGCGCGCCGTCGGCGGCACTGCTTCAGGATCATGCAACCCTCGATCGGCTGATCGGATTGAGAATCGATGAAAGTCGTGCCGCCACCTCCAGTTAATATAAAAAAGGCGTCGTACCGGGCGGTGCGACGCCTTCCAATCGCTCGGGCGATTACTGCGTGAGGCTAATCACCGCTTGATCGTAGCGGTTCGACCCCATCTTGTTTTCTTCAAATATTCCGTGGTCTGCGATCCAATCGCGCGATTGCGCGAAAGCCTCCGGCGTATAGGGCTCGAAGACGAGCCGCTCGCCCGGTCCCCAGCGGCGCGTATCCATCATGGCGTGGAAACGTATCGGGAATTCCTTTTTGTAATAGTGCGTGTAAAGTTCCGGCCGCAAGTCGATGTCGCGTTGCGCCCGCTTCAACGCCCGGAAGAACTTGCGCAAGTCTTCCGGGTCCGGATTACCGTGGATCATCGTGGCCATCATGAACGTATTGTCGATTATTTTCCGGAAGCCAAGTTGCTCCGCAAAATAATATGGGCCACTGAATAATGCGCAGGCCGGCACCTTACCTTCGATAAGAAGCTCCATGCGTTTGAAGAGCATGCCATCGGCGTATGACAAATTAATCTTTTCCTTTGGCATATATTGCTCGAGCGCCTGGATGGTCGAGTAGTGGCTGCCCGACTGGTAACCGACGGAAATCGGCACCCCCGCAAGATCTTCCGGCGTCTTTACGTTCGAATTCACGGGCACGAACACGCCCGATGGCGAGACCGAATAAACATCGGCATAGAGCTTACCGTGTCCAGTCGCGGCTGCGACGTTCACCGTCCAGTGACAGGCGCAACTGACATTGGACGTGCGACCCTTTTCGAATGATTGGTAGGCACCGACCTTGTTACCCTTGTCGTGGATCTTGCCATCGGTGGATTGGACGAGTTCCTGGAAGTCGTAATCGAGCCCCTCATCCTTGAAGTGGCCTTTCTCCTCGGCTACCCACTCCTGCAGCCGAAAGTGTGGTTCGATGATAAATTTTTCCCTGGCCATTTTATTCTCCCTACTTCGTGTTTTCAGATTTCATGGCGCGGTAGCGCGTCTTCAACAGCAG